>JBNAVX010000128.1:0-6484 GCA_049700155.1 Thermodesulfovibrionales bacterium | reverse complement strand
GAGAAGATACAGTTTTCAAAAAATGAAATTAAAGAAATAGAACGGAGACTTAATAAGGAAAGTATAAATTTGGCATCGTTCATTCTTTCTAAGAGTTCTTATAACAAATTAATAGAAGGAAAATTAAATCCTCCTTCAAAAGAAGAATATGAAAAGCACAACGTATTATTCTTAGATGATGGAGATTGGCCCGAGAAATTGTTTAAGAAGAGTATTTTGGAAAAAAATTGAAATGGAAGAGAAGAGAGAATTAGAAATCCACGTTTCCCAGATCCTCTCCCTCATCAGGTCTGAAGATTACTCTCAAAACCCCGAAAAGCAGACAAATCTGAAGGAATCCGAAAACCAAAACGACCAGCTCGTCTATAAACTCTATGGTCTTACGCCAGAAGAGATAAAAATTGTTGAGAAAACTTATGGATGAGCAACAATTTTACATCGAGCTTAATAAATGTATAAAAAAAATTATAGATTCAGACGCACCTAAGAAATTGGTTGTCGCTGGCCCTGGAACAGGGAAAAGCAGTCTTTTTAAGAAAGCCATCGAGCATTATGGTGGAAGCAAAGAAGATTATTTGGCACTTACCTTTATCAACAATTTAGAAGATGAGCTTCGCAAAGATATAGGCAATGTTGCTAAAGTTTTTACATTTCATGGTTACTGCCATTTTTTATTACGAAAATATAATGATTTAAGCTACGGATTAAAAGACGAATTTCATTATTATCCAGCTCTTGTTGAATTAATTAAATCAGATTGGAATATTGTAAAAAATGGAGAGGTTCCTAAGTTTATAAAATTAATGCGTAATATGTCAGATGATAAGGAATTGTATTTTTTGCCTCAAGACGAATTGTTGAAAAAGTTCCATGGTTTAAATACCCCTAAAGAGGAACACCCTTGAATGATCTTTAACTTCATATATTCTTTGTCTCTATATCCATAAGCCCTCCTGATAATGTTCCTGGCCTTAAGGTTTGTTGCTTCTATGTAGCCAAAAGGAACATATCTATCACAACAGGCTAAGATTCCATCTATATGTCTGTCTATCATCCTGGCAAATTTCTTATAAGGTTCAAGCCTCTGCCATTTAAGCTGGCTTTTCCATTTCTCCCAAGACCTCAACGCCCATTTCTCAGGGCCTCGAGGACCATCTAAGGCATGTATCATGTGCCAATATTTATGCCCCTTGCCAATGGCCATCTCATCAACCCCTAATACAGTTACTCCATCTAAGGGCCTGCTATTGTGTGCTTCTTTTATTGCCTTTTTGTCTATGCCCTTTATTGTGTCCTTATGGAGAAACAGAAGCATAGATATAGCCTGAACCGTTAATACCTTACACAGCTCATAGACCAGTCTGGCCAGCTTTTGAGTAACCCTTCCGTAAAAGGAAAGCCAGGGTAGCCGCTCTGCTTTTAGCCCGCATTTTGGGCATTTGACTCTGTATTTTGTAAACCTCAAATATGTAGGATGCTCCCACAGCAGCAAATGCCTCACTTCCTGCTGTCTTCACTGGTATGCCTCTTCAAATACGCCTCCACATCTACTACAAACATAGTTTCTTCTTTCACGTTCTATGCTTAATATCACTTTCTGCTACCCGTTTTCCTTTTTTATCTCCTTGTCCTTTACATACCACCCTTGAATTCATAGTAAATCTGTGAGAAAATAATCTCGCATATGGATACCCTCCGTCCTTTTTAAATTTTTACCTTAGGATAGAGGGTATTCTATATGCTTTATTTACCTATGTGTATACTTTCAACATTTCGTATAGAGCCCTTCTATGATGTAACTTTAAGGCAGGAGGGGTGAAGCAATGTAGTATGCGCAGAGAATCAAATCAGGGAATTGAATACATTGGATATATTTCTGGGAATTAAATGAATTAAATTGTTAAATTAAATGTGCAATAATGATTTTTACAAATAGTGCAAGAATGATTTTTACGTAACTTTCATGCTTCATAAAGCACCCTTAATTGATGAAATTTCTAATTTCAAGGTAACAGGCGAAAAAATCCTCTTGACAAGTCGGGGAGTAGTATAACAATATTTCAGAATTTTGGAAAAACTTAACTATTACATGAGTTGTGCTATAATCTTAAGAAAGGGGAATTTATGGTTTTAATTATTTCATTGATAATGGTATTTTTAACATTATTCTTGCCATCTCTTGGAGTGGCAGGAGAAAAGGGGGTAAAAGAGATGTTAAAGGACATACACTGGCTCGGACATGATACCTTTAAGATTACAGGAGAAAAGATTATTTATACTGATCCATTTAAGATAAAAAAGAAAGAGACTGCAGACATCATATTGATTACTCACGAACATTTTGACCATTGTTCTCCCGAAGACGTTAAAAAGATTCAAGGTACTAATACTACTATTGTTGCTACTGCTGATTGTGCAAAAAAATTATCAGGGAAGATAAGGATCGTAAAACCAGGTGATAAGCTTACTGTTGAGGGAATCCCTATAGAAGTTGTCCCTGCATATAACACAGACAAACAATTTCATCCAAAGGCTAAAGGATGGGTAGGATACATCTTTACTGTGAATGGACAACGGATATATATTGCTGGAGATACAGATTATATACCCGAGATGAAAAATTTTAAGGTTGATATAGCACTCCTTCCTGTATCAGGTACATATGTTATGACAGCAGAAGAGGCTGTTAAAGCTGCACTTGATATCAAACCAAAGATCGCTATTCCTATGCACTATGGCTCTATTGTTGGCTCAGAGAACGATGCCAGAAAATTTTATGAGGGTCTGAAAGGGAAGATAGAGGTCGTGATTCTTAAAGAAGAATAGCATCAGCCAGATTAATATAGTAACTTGATTAATTTCTTTAACCCCGAATTTTTAAAATCTTCTGAATTTTCATTAAATGAGATAAGAAAAGGGACTGAGGGATCTATAGTAAAAGAGATTCTTTTCTATGATAAGATTGATTCTACAAATACCATTGCTGAGCACTTAGCAAAAGAAGGAAAGGCTGAGGGAACAGTTATTCTCGCTGAAACCCAGAAGAAAGGCAAAGGAAGACTTGGCAGAATCTGGGTATCGCCTCCCTACGTAAACATATACATGAGCATAATCCTCAGACCAAAAATTGAGCTCAAGGATATTACACTAATTACAATAATGGCTTCGATTGCCTGTGTGAGAGCTTTAAGAAAGGTTTCAGACCTGGATATTACTATTAAATGGCCAAATGACCTGACAGTTTCTGGTAAAAAGATAGGAGGAATCCTAACTGATCTCCATATAGCAGAAAAAGTATTGAAATATGCGGTTACAGGGATTGGGGTAAATATAAATATGGATTCATCTGACTTACCAGATGAAATAAAAGATATAGCTACTTCTCTAAAAATTGAGACAGGAAGAACATACTCAAGGACAAAGATATTGATAGAGATATTGAATGAAATAGACAAATGGTACAGGGTTCTTAAAGATATGAAGAGAAAAAAAATCCTTGAGGAATGGAAATTGTTAAGTTCAACCTTGGGAAGAAAGGTTATTATAGCTACAGGAAAAGAGACTCTCAGGGGCATAGCAGAGTCAATAAATGATGAAGGTATGTTGGTTCTAAGGCTTCCATCAGGAGAAAGAAGAGTAATATATACTGGCGATTTGAGTATTTCAGGATAGATGCTAATAGGTATTGATATAGGTAACTCTTCAATAAATATAGGTTTTTTCACGGGAAAAGGTCTTTTTGTCAGAAAAATTGAAACCCACCCTATGAAGTCCTGTGAAAAATATAGATCACTTTTAAAGTCATACTTAGATGAGATTTCTATTGAAAACAATACCCATGAAGTTATAATATCCTCTGTGGTTGATACCCACACAAAAACCATAGCTGAGGCATGCAAGGCTTTAATACCAGAAAGACTTTTGATAGTAGGTCCAGAGATAAAAACAGGTCTTATTTTTGATATTCCTGACCCTGAGAGACTCGGTTCGGACAGGATAGCAAATTCTGTAGCCTCATTTACCCTTTATAAAAGACCTGTTGCAGCAGTTGATTTTGGCACTGCTACGACTATTAGTGTTGTTGGGAAAGATGCCCATTATATAGGGGGTGCTATACTACCCGGTATTGGATTGATGAATGAGGCTCTTGCAGGAGGAACATCCAAATTGACTGAGGTTATATTGAACCCTCCACAATCAGCACTTGGTATTGACACAGAGAGCTGTATTAGGTCAGGAATTTTTTATGGAACTGCTGGAGCTATTGAAAGGATTATTAAGGAGATAGAAAAGGAGGTTAAACTTAGGTTAAAAATAGTTATAACTGGTGGATTTAGCTATATAATTTCAAAATTTTTAAGAAGAAAACATGAGTTGAGACCGAATCTGACACTTGAAGGCTTAAAGATAATTTATATGAGGAACAGGAATGTATGAACTGAGAAAAGACCTTTTACATGGTAGGTGGATAGAGGTTTTGTCAGAATCTAAAAGCCCTTTAGAGTATATATTGGCTCCAACAAAAAGACCTCCTGAGGTTAGCTGTGTCCTATGTGAAGGTAGAGAAAAAGAAACCCCGAAAGAGATATCCTCTATCAGAAGGTCAGAGACACCTCCAGATACTCCGGGATGGTGGGTTAGGGCAATCCCGAGCTTTAACCCTCTCTTCCGGGTAGAGGGCAATCTCGATAGAAGAGCAGTGGGTATTTATGATAGAATGAATAACATTGGTGCTAACGAGATCCTCATTGAATCTCCTAAACATAATATAAGACCTGAAGATATGGGGCTTGAGCAGATGGTAAAGGTCATAAAGCTTTATAAAGAGCGTGTTGCTGATCTCAGCAGGGATCTGAGATTGAGATACATATTTATATTTAAGAATTCATTGTTGGATCCATGGTTGGAAAGCTTTTCTCATCCTATCTCTTTTCTGATCGCAACCCCTGTTATACCAAAGAATATTAAGGACGAACTGGATTACGCTAAACAATATTATGATTATAAAGAAAGATGTATATTCTGCGATATCATAAGAGAAGAACTCAGGACTGGAGAACGAATTATCTTTGAGACTCGAAACTTCCTTTGTTTCTGTCCTTATGCTTCTTCTTTCCCATTTGAGTCATGGATAATCCCTAAGAAGCATAACTGTGACTTCCACGCGATCTCAGGTGAGGAAGTTGAAGATATGGGTTTTGCTCTCATGAATATATTGCAAAGGTTGAAGGTTATTTTTGAAACAGAACCCCCACTTAATTACTTTTTGCATACTGCACCTAACAGGGTCCCAAGAAGGGATCAATGGCATACCTTAGGTGATGATTACCACTGGCATCTCGAGATAGTCCCAAGACTGAGAGAAAAAAGTGGTTTTGAATGGGGTTCAGGTTTATTTATTCAAACTACATCGCCAGAAAAGGCAGCAAAATACTTAAGGGAGGTATAATAATGGATATTAAAAAGATTCTTTTCCCGACAGATTTTTCTGAGGGGTCTGCAGTAGCATTAGACTATGCAATTGATTTAGCAAAGCGGTATAATGCAAAATTATATCTCATCCATGTTATCTATGATGTGGCTAAGGCAGCAGGTTGGTATGTACCACATGTGTCTGTAGATCAGATGTATAAGGACCTCGAAAAAGGAGCTCAAAAAGAGATTGAACGTTTTGGTCTTGAGGAGATGCGGGGACTCAAAGATATTGAACGTAGCGTAATTAAGGGCATTCCTCATGAGGCTATAGTAAAATTTGCAAAAGAAAATAAAGTAGATCTGATCGTTATGGGCACACACGGTAGGAAAGGCGTTGGTAGAATATTATTCGGAAGTACTGCAGCACAGGTCGTAAGATTTGCACCCTGTCCTGTCCTTACTGTCAGAATGCCTGTGTATAAGGAGTAAAACTCTTGAGGGTTTATATTTCCGAGAATGCATTTATCGACCTCCTTTTAAGTTCTGCAGAAGTATATAAGAAAGAGTGCCTTGGTTTTTTGCTCGGGTATAAACTTGAGGATCGTTTTATTGTTGAACATGCATTTACTGTGCAGACTGCTAATAGGAAACATAAGGGAGTTATTTACAACAGAAAGAACCATAAAAAGATAGAGCCTATACTCGCAAGGTTAGATAAACTACAGATAGTAGGTGATTTTCATTCCCATACTCAGTTCGGTTCAACAAAAGGACTCCCTATACCAAGCCCTGAGGATATCAAGGAGATGGTACCGGGTCATATTTATCTCATAGTGGCAATAAATAACAACCAGAAGACTATGCCATGGGGTGAGAACAGAGATGGCACAATATCTGGCTCAGTTGATGAATTCTTTTTCAAGATATCTGCTTATTACCTTAATGGTTTTTCTTCAAATGGAACGAGCTCAGTAAAAAGGGCAAGGATACACTGTCCATTCCCGCCAGGGTTCAGACAATAAGGAGCAATAAGTAATGAGAGAATAAGTTTAAGGTGAAACGGAAGACA
>JBNAVX010000127.1:0-6517 GCA_049700155.1 Thermodesulfovibrionales bacterium | reverse complement strand
CCAGACTTTAGTCGGGGAGCTTCACTCATAAATTTATGAATTAAGTGGGTTAGAATACAAACTGTTACCTTGAAATTTTCAATTTCAAGGTAACAGGGTTAGAATACAAACTTGAAAAAAACATTCATTGAGTTTATATTTCAATATGAACCCACATTCAGATTATGTGCCTTTACATCTTCATACAGAATATAGCCTCCTTGATGGTGCCATCAGGATAGAAGAACTTATTAAACAAGCAGGCGCTTACAGGATGCCTGCCCTTGCAATAACAGACCATGGCAATCTCTTTGGAGCAGTAGAGTTTTACAGGCGCGCGGTCAAAGCGGGTATCAAACCTATCATCGGATGTGAAGTTTATGTCGCACCCGTGAGCCGCTTTGAGAAAAAAAGCACCCATAACATAGAAGAGGCATCATTCCATCTTGTGATTCTTGCTTGTAATAACAAAGGATATAAAAATCTTGTATCTCTTGTTACAAAGGCATATACTGAAGGATTTTATTATAAGCCGAGAATAGACATAGAACTTCTTAAACAACATAACGAAGGCTTAATCGGACTTTCCTCGTGCCTCAAAGGGGAGATCCCATACTACCTGCAAAGGGGCATGACTGATAGAGCAAGGGAGAAGGCTATCGAATATAGAGATATATTCGGTCCTGAAAATTTTTATATTGAAATCCAGGATAATGGCCTTCCTGAACAGATGGATGTTAATCGAAAGCTTGTTGAACTTGCAAGAGAAACTAAACTTGGGATTGTTGCAACGAATGATTGTCATTATATGAGAAGAGAAGATGCAAAGGCTCATGATATTTTACTCTGCATACAGACAGGCACAACTGTAAAAGATAAAAACCGTCTCCATTTTAATTCTGACGGCTTTTATTTCAAATCGCCTGAAGAGATGAAGAATGCTTTTAAAGATATCCCTGAGGCAGTAATGAATACAAGGGCTATTGCTGAGAGGTGTAATATTGAATTCAAACTTGGCTTAAACCTCTTGCCTGTATATAAACTTGAAAATAAACAGAGACCTTATGAATTTCTTGAGAAGCTTGCACTCGATGGACTCTTTCAAAAATTCGGTCCTGAGCCTGATGAAATTTATAAAGAAAGACTACGTAAAGAACTTGATATTATACAGAAAGTCAGATATTCTTCATATTTTCTCATAGTCTGGGACTTTATAAGTTATGCCCGTAAAAAAGGGATACCTGTAGGACCAGGAAGAGGCTCAGCAGCAGGAAGCCTTGTCTCCTATTGCCTTGGCATAACTGACATTGACCCAGTTAAATATAATCTCCTTTTTGAGAGATTTCTGAATCCTGAAAGGGTGAGTATGCCAGACATAGATGTAGATTTCTGCAAGGACAGGAGAGCAGAGATCATCTCTTATGTTACAGAAAAGTATGGGAAAGAACACGTAGCTCAGATTATCACATTCGGAACGATGGCAGCAAGGGCAGCGATAAGAGATGTTGGAAGGGCACTTGACTTTCCATATGCAGAGGTAGATAAAATAGCAAAACTCGTCCCAAACACACCGCATATAAAGATAGAAGACACTTTAAAGGTTGAACCTCAATTAAGAAGTCTTTATGAGAACAATCCAAAAATTAAAGAGCTTATTGATATCGCTATGAGGCTTGAGGGTCTTTCAAGACATGCCTCTACTCACGCTGCTGGTGTCGTCATATCACCTGAACCTCTGACAAACTTTATGCCCCTTTACAAAAACCCTGTGGATGGGACTATCACAACTCAATTTGATATGAATGCAATAGAAAAAATCGGTCTCCTGAAGTTTGATTTTCTTGGACTGAAGACACTCACTGTAATAGACAAGGCACTAAAGTATATAAAAGAGAACGGTAAAGAATTATCACTCAAGGAAATCTCTTTTGAAGATAAGAAAACTTACGAACTTCTCAGTTCTGGTCAGACAACAGGTATATTCCAGCTTGAAAGTCCTGGTATGAGGGATCTACTTGTTAAGATGTCTCCAAGCAGGTTCGAAGACCTCATAGCTATTGTAGCCCTTTACAGACCGGGTCCCATCGGTAGTGGCATGATAGATGATTTTATAAAAAGGAAGAAAGGTCTTATTCCTGTTAAGTATGATCTTCCTCAGCTAAAAGATATCTTGAGTGAAACACATGGAATAATACTATATCAGGAACAGGTAATGAGGATTGCAAACACTCTTGCAAATTTCACTATGGGACAGGCAGATATACTCAGAAAGGCAATGGGGAAAAAGAAACCTGAAGAAATGGAAAAACTGAAGGAGTCATTTATAGAAGGTGCTAAATCAAATGGGATATCTGAAAAAAAGGCTATGAGGATATTCGATCTGATGGCTTTTTTTGCTGAATACGGGTTTAACAAATCACACTCCGCTGCATATGCCTATATCGCATATCAGACAGCATACCTTAAGGCACATTTTCCTGTTGAATTCATGGCAGCCACTTTAAGTGCTGATATGGACAACACTGATAAGATTGTCAAATCAATTAATGAATGCCGTGAAATGGGGATTTCCATTCTTCCCCCTGATATAAATCAGTCAGGACAGGAATTCAAGGTGATAGGGAATTCTATACGTTTCGGCTTAGAGGCAGTAAAGGGTGTAGGGTCTTCTGCTATAGAGTCTATAATTAAAACAAGGAACGAAGACGGACCGTTCCTCTCTTTAGTTAATTTTCTCCAGAGGGTTGATTCAAGAAAGGTTAATAAAAAGGTTGTTGAAAGTCTCATAAAGGCTGGTGCATTTGACTCGATTTGCACAAGCAGATCAGCTGCAATGGAATTATTAGAAAAGTCACTGAATGGTAACAGCAGAACAGTCGCACTTGGACAACAGAGTATATTCGGAAATATATCCGAAGATTCTACGGATAATGTGAGCGAATGGGATGAATTTAGATTACTTAAATATGAGAAAGAAGCACTCGGATTTTATATCACAGGTCATCCTCTTAATAAATATAGAAACCAATTCGAAAAAATGAATGCTAAAAAGACATCAGAGCTTGAAAATATGGCAGATGGAGAAGAAGTTGTAATAGGAGGTATCTTAAGAACAATAAAGAAGATACAGACAAGGTCAAAAGCAGAGATTATGGCATATTGTACTCTTGAAGATGCAGACGGAAGTATAGAGGTAATAGTCTTCCCACAGCTTTACAGGACTAGTCTACCCTATCTCCAGAAAGATAACCTCCTTCTTGTAAAAGGTAATATTGACAAGACAGAAAAAGGGATAAAACTCGTCTCTACAGAGATATCTAAATTAGAGGATGAGACCAAGAAAACAAGAGTTGAGATAATATTCAGACATCCATTTTTAGATATATCCGGACTTCACATGCTTAGAACATTACTCTCGGATTGTAAAGGTGATTATCCCCTCTTTCTCAGAATACACCTGAAAGATGCAGAGGCATTAATCTGTACAGACATGAAAATATCACTTGATAGTGAGATAATAAATAAGCTGGAAGAGATTGCAGGTAGAGGAGCTATAAGATTTACATGATACGTTATTATCTTGAATTTGAAAAACCTATAGAAGAACTTGAGGTAAAGATAGAAGAACTGAAGCGTCTCTCAGATGGTAAGGATATTGATATCTCGGGTGAGATTAAAAGGCTCGAGAAAAAGGTAAAAGACTTACGCTCAGATATCTTTTCCACCCTCACACCATGGCAGAAAACTCTTGTAGCTCGCCACCCTGAAAGACCCTACACTCTGGACTACATAAATATGATATGCACTGATTTCATTGAATTGCATGGAGACAGGAAATTCTCAGATGACCCTTCTATCGTTGGTGGAGTAGCAAAAATAAAGGATATACCAGTAATAATCCTTGGACACCAGAAAGGTCGGGGAACAAAGGAAAGGATATTCCGAAACTTTGGACAACCACATCCAGAGGGATATCGAAAGGCACTCAGGCTTATGAAGATTGCTGAAAGATTTAAGAGGCCAGTAATAACATTTGTTGACACTCCTGGAGCATACCCTGGTGTTGGCGCTGAGGAGAGGGGTCAGGCAGAGGCAATCGCAGTTAACCTTATGGAAATGTCCAGGCTTAAAACCCCAATAGTTACAATAGTTATAGGAGAGGGTGGTAGCGGAGGAGCCCTTGCTATAAGTGTTGCTGATAGATTATTCATGCTTGAACATTCTATCTATTCTGTCATTTCACCTGAAGGATGTTCTGCTATCCTGTGGAAAAAGGCTGGTGAGATAGGAACAGAAGACTTTTCAAGGGCAGCCAGTGCGCTAAAATTAACAGCCCAGGACCTACTGAGATTCAATATAATAGATGATATAATTCCAGAACCTCTCGGAGGAGCTCACAGGGATCCTGAAGGTATGGCTAAGAAGATCTCGGATTTTATACTTAAAGCCCTTGATGAGCTGAAAACAAAGACACCTTCAAAACTTGTTGAAGAAAGGTACAAGAGGCTGAGGAAGATAGGGAGTTTTCTGGAAGAAACAAAATAATATCGCACTGACCATTAGTTGTATTTAAGGTTCGTAGTCCGTAAACTTCATGAAGATTGCCAGTTTTAATGTTAATTCCCTCAGGGCAAGATTGCAGATCCTTCTTGATTGGATAAAGAAGGAGTCACCCGATGTCCTTTGTCTTCAGGAAACAAAGGTTCCTGATAGTATTTTTCCTAAAAAGGATTTCGAGAAGATAGGCTATTCAGTAGTCTTTAAAGGTGAAAAGAACTTCAATGGAGTTGCTATCTTGAGCAATATCTCTTTTGAAGAGGTCCATTATGGTTTTGAAGATGGTTCTGAATCTGAGCGACTGATCACAGCAAAGATCAAAAAGATAAATATTATAAATACATATGTTCCTCAAGGCTTTCATCCTCTGTCTGAAAAATTCAGAGAAAAACTCGATTGGCTTCAGAGGCTTTATTATTTTTTTAAAGAAAAATATAGTCCTCAAATGCCTATCGTCTGGACTGGGGACTTCAATATTGCACCTGAGACAAAGGATGTTTATGACCCGGAACTTTTAAGAGGGCATGTTGGATTTCATCCTGACGAACATGCGGTATTGAAAAAATTCAAGGAATGGGGTTTTGTAGATGTCTTCAGAATGCATAATACAGAGAGTGGTCAATATTCTTTCTGGGACTATACAATAAAAAATGCTCTGAAGAAAGGAATTGGTTGGCGTATAGACCACATATGGGCTACCAGGGTAATCGCGGAAAAATCTATAAGGTCATGGATAGATGTGAGACCGAGATTACTACCAAAACCCTCTGACCATACACCAGTTATTGCGGAATTTAATATTTAGCTAAGAAGATTATGGAAACATACTGTAATCAACTTGGAATGATAGTAAATCTTTCCTATTGTGTAATTGTTAATGAAGGATTACCATGCAGGAATATTGTGCCATGCTGGGAAAAAAGAATGGATATAATCAAATTTTTAAATGAAAAATTTACAGAAAAAGAGATAAAAAAAGTCTTTGGAGGTCTTCCAAAGTCAAAATTAGAAAGGATAATAGAGTCTTTAAAAGACATAAGTGATGAATCAAGCAAAGAGTGAAAATTCAAGAACCAAACACATGATAAATGAACCAGATAACAGAGGAAACTTTTGAACAAGCACTTCATATATTCAGAGATTCTCCAGTTATTGATCTTAGAGAAGCTACCTTTATAGACCCATATGGTATGGTCGGTATTCTTGAGTTTGGTGAACTCTTGAAACCTGAAGGGATAAAAAAGCCCTTGTATCTTCCTTATTCAGATGAGGTGCTTAAATATCTTGAGAGGATGGATTTTTTTAGGTTTGCTGAGAGATATTTCATTCTTGAGTCTTCAGAACTACCAATATCTGATAAATATCTAAGAAGCTCTTACTCAGACGTTCTCCTTGAAATTACACCCATAGAAAAATCAGACGATATACATTATATTGTTGGTAAGGTAAAAAGCCGTGCAAAGGCAATCCTTGCAAGACACCTCCACTATGATGAAAAGACTATTCATGGATTTATTGTTTCACTTTCAGAGGTATGTCAGAATATCCTTGAGCATAGTGAACAGATTGGATATGTTGGAATACAGAAATACCATTTCCAGAAACTCAACAAAAATGTTGTTAAACTTGCTGTCATGGATATAGGTATAGGTTTCAGAAAATCTCTATCAGAAAGGTTTGATATAAAGAATGATATTGATGCTATTGAAATGGCACTAATCCATGGTGCCTCAAGGCATTCTGATGTAGGAAGAGGTCATGGTCTACCAGCAGTTAGACGATTTGTAAATCAATGGAATGGAAAACTCTCTATACGCTCAGGGACCGCAAAGCGCTCAATTATTCCGCAATGGGCATGGGGGAAAGAAAAGGAGACCAGGCTTCCTTTTTTTCCTGGTGCCCAGATTAGTATTATGTTACCAGAAGTTTAGCCCACTTAATTCATAAATTTATGAGTGAAGCTCCCTGACTTTAGTCGGGG
>JBNAVX010000126.1:5063-6529 GCA_049700155.1 Thermodesulfovibrionales bacterium | reverse complement strand
GACTCTCTGAAATTACCCTGAAGGAGATGGATGAACTGTGGGAGGAAGCGAAAGAGACAGACCTTTGACTTTTTATTTAATTTACATATATTTATTTAAGATTTATCAATAATATTCTCTATAGGATTAGGGGAAATACCAGTGGAATTAAAAGCTGAAATCTTACAATCATACAATCTATTTCAATTTTTTCGTCTTTTCTACCTGATATTCTTTTTAAAAGTATTATTAACAGCTTTTCTTTTTTAAAAAGGAACTCAGATGATAATCAGACACTTTATGAAAAATGCAAATGCAACAATTTTTATGAGGCAATCATCATTAAAACGTCTTCTATATTTTATGTGTTTTTTCTTATTGCTGTTTTTTGTAAATGGTGTCCATGCTTTAACCGATATAAGTAAAACTGTAATAATGGGTCCTTCTACCTTTAATACCAGTGGAATACTTAGCTCAGAGAGCTTGATACTGCCTGATTTATTCACTGGTACTTTTAATTACACGATACCCATAGAGGTTCCACCTGGGCGTAATGGGATAGAACCACGCCTCTCATTAACCTACCGAAGCAATAGTAGCAATGGTTGGGTTGGTTTGGGCTGGGAGATAGAAGTTGGTGCAATTGAACGCAGTACAAGATTTGGTCTTAATTATGGGGGTGGTAAATTTGTTTATCATACAAGTGGGTCAAATGTTGACCTTATAAGTATTGGTGGGGGTGAATATCAAGCAAAAATTGAAGGGGCATTTACAAAAATAAAGAAACTTACAGCATCAGATGGAAGGCCATATTGGGAGATGGTAGAGAAAAGTGGAATTCGTTACCTTTTTGGACAGACATCTGCATCGAGGCAGGATGATCCAGAAGATCCAAACATGATATTTAAATGGTGTCTAGATCGGGTTGAAGATACAAATGGCAATTACATGACATTTACATATGCTAAAGACCGTGGTCAAATATATCTGGATAGAATTGATTATACTGGCAATGGAGCTCTGAGCCTAACCAATTATGTGAAGTTTTATCTCGAGCCCCGCTCAGATGCACCTAATATGTATACTACAAATTTCAGAGTTAAGACTATTTATAGACTAAGAAGTATTGATATATTCACTCAAGATAGTTTAGCAAGAAGATATAAATTGGAATACAACTATAGTCCCAGCACTTCAAGATCGTTATTGTCTAAGATAATTCAATATGGGGGCGATGGCATCCAATATCTTCCTCCGATAATCTTAGATTACACGACAGGAGGTACAGATTTCCGCCGTGATGAACCGGGTCCTAATGTCTGGGTAGTCAATAATGATGAAGGAGCCTTAATTGATATATCACGCGTAAAATTCGGTGATTTTAATGGAGATAATAAGGCAGATATCGCTATCGTTAATGGATGGGGTAGTACACAACCTATGAGTATTTATTTTTCGACTGGTGATGGTTTCACTGGAGCGATCGC
>JBNAVX010000126.1:0-4963 GCA_049700155.1 Thermodesulfovibrionales bacterium | reverse complement strand
CCTCAGTTGATGTATCACGAGTAAAGCTTGGAGACTTCAATGGAGATGGTAAGACCGATATATTAAGGCTTAATGGGAGGGGTGGACCTGCACAACCTATGAGTATTTATTTTTCGACTGGTGATGGTTTCACTGGAGCGATCGCTGGTCCATCTGTTTATGTAGATGATGATGCTGATCATGCCTCAGTTGATGTATCACGAGTAAAGCTTGGAGACTTCAATGGAGATGGTAAGACTGATATTGCATATGTTCATGGATGGGGTAGCACTGAACCCATGGATATCTATCTTTCTACTGGTAATGGTTTTGCAAGCCCTTTTGAAGGACCTATGGTGCATGTTGAAGACGGTTTTAGGAGGGCAAGAAGAGCTATGCTACGCATCCAGATGAGTGATTTCGATGGTGATGGCAAGACTGACATAACGAGAATCAAAGGATGGGGTTCATCAGAGCCTATGGCTATATTTCGCTCAGGTGGCAAATTTCCCGATTTACTATCATCAATCTTAAATGGACTTGGTGGCACTTACACAATTTCCTACAAGGCATCATCCGAATATCAAAATAGACTCCTTCCATATATTCTCCATACTATGTCCTCAATCCATACAGATGATGGATTAGGGAATACTTATATTACAAAATATACTTATTCTGGTGGTTATCATGATTTTAAAGAAAGGGAATTCAGGGGTTTCCAATATGCAACTAAGACAAATCCGGACGGGACAATAGAGACAACAAAGTTTTATCAGGATACATTTCGAAAAGGAAGACCTGAATATATAGAAGTTAAAGACCCGTCAGGTAATGTTCTTAGTAAAACTACATATACTTGGTCAAATCCTTCAGGAACTGATCCATGGGCATTTGTCAAACTTAATCGGAAACGTACTGATATCATAGAAAATGGAGTTACAACTGCCTTTACACAGGAAGACTATACCTATGACGATAGTAATGGAAACCTCCTTTCGACAGTGACCTCTGGCACAGATGCAGAGTCTATAACTACCTCAACAACATATCAAAATTATGGAAGCTGGTTATGGAGACCCACGAAGACAACTGTTACTGGAAGCACAAGCGGGAAGGTAAGAGAGACCTATTTTGGATATCAGAGCGGAACAGGAAATATGCTTTATAAAGAACACTGGCTTGATGGAGGAGTAAACCCGAAGATAGAGTTTACATATGACTCATATGGAAATCAAAAGACTATAAAGGATGCAAGGGGATATATAACGGAAACAGATTATGACACTACTACTTATACATATCCAGTGAAGATAACTTATCCACAGACTGGAGGAGTAAGACATATTGTGGAGAAAGGTTATGACTCCAGATATGGGAAGCCTTTATGGGAAAAAGATGAGAATGGAAACATCACATATTACACTTATGACTCATTTGGACGTCTAAAGCAGGTTGACTATCCTGATGGTGGACAGAAGATTATAAACTATCATGATTTTGCATCTCCAAGAAATATAGTCACAAATGTTAAAGAGGACACTGCTGGGAATTATATTAAGAAATATGAATATTTTGACGGATTAAACAGAAGTATTCAGACGATTACCTTTGGGGAAGGAGGAAAGTCAATAGTTACCCAAACAGAATATGACAGTATGGGAAGAATTAAAAGCACAAAGGGTCCGTTTTTCAGTGAAGGAGTAGGTTATCCAAAAACACCCCCATCAGAGTATCCATGGGTGGAGACAACATATGACTATCAAGGAAGACCCACAAAATTGAAAAGTCCAGACAGTACTTATAGTATAGTTTCTACTACATATACTTACAGTGGCCTTTCTACCACGTTAATAGACCCTGATGATAAAAAGAAGACAGAAAAGAAGGATTACCTCGACAGGATAGTCGAAGTAAAGGAATATAAATCTAACAAAACGATCTTCACAACAAAATATACCTATAATGCAGCAGGAGACCTTATAACTGTCAAAGACCATAAATTAAATACAACCACAATGATATATGATACCCTTGGTAGAAAGATAAAGATGGAAGACCCTGATATGGGAAGGTGGTTATATTGCTATGACCCAAATGGAAATCTCCTCAGACAGATGGATGCAAAAGGACAGATCATTATGTTTGAGTATGATGAACTAAACAGGGTGTTAACGAAAAGATATTATAAAGCTAACAATCCATCCTTGATCACAGAAAACAATCTATGTATTACAACAGATTACAAAACATTGGCTACTGAGTTCCCTGTAACATATACGTACGACCTCACAATTCCTAACGGTATTGGAAGGCTCTATTCAGAGACAAATACACAGGTAACAACGACTTATGAGGCATATGATGAGATGGGCAGGGTTACAATGCTTAAAAAGTCAATAACAGGAGCTCCTTCATCTTCATATACCACAAAAAAAGAGTATGACCTCTCTGGGAAACTTATAACAGTTACTTATCCGGATAATGAGCCTGTATATTATGAATATTATACAGGTACAGGACTTCTAAAAGCAGTCACTAAGTATAATGGCATGATGTATGCTGAGTTTACCAACTATCAACCCTCGGGAGAGATTGGAAAGATCATTCATCCAAATGGTACTTCTACTACATATATTTATGATGCTTTGTCAATAAGACTTCAAAAGATGGAGACCTATAAAAACACCACATCCTTACAAAAAAGAGAATACATATATTCAAAAGCAGGAGACATAACATCAATAAAAGATAACCAGAACAATATTACCTACACTTACACCTATGACAACCTCCACAGACTTACTAAAGAGCTTAACACAGGGTCATATCCAACACTCATCTATAAATACGACCCCTTAGGGAATATAACCAAGAAGATATTAAAGGATGGGACGACTGTATTAAGCAAACTCGCATATGCATATGCTGATACAACCCACAAACACGCTATATCAAAGATAACCCTGACAAGGTCTGGAGTATCTACTCCCTACAATTTTAATTATGATGCAAATGGTAATATGACCAGAGGATATGACTTTACAGACTTATCAAACATAGCCACAAGGCAAATAACTTACAATGCTGACAATATGCCTGTTCAGGTAACACACAGCAGATACGGGGCAACCACTATTACTTATGATGCTGCAGGGGGGAGGGCAAAGAAGGTGAGTCCTTCAGGAACAACCTATTATATAGGCAATCACTTCGAGATAATCAATGGAACATCAACGAAATATATATTTGCAGGAGATATAAGAATAGCAAAGGTGACATCATCAAACACGTATTACTACCATAAAGACCATCTTGGAAGCTCAACATTGATGACTGATTCTTCTGGGAATGAGGTTGAGACAACAGAGTATATGCCATTTGGACAGATGAGAGTGCATACTGTATCGAGTATAACGAACTACAAATACACTGATCAGGAATATGACCCTGAGACAGGACTTTATTACTATGGTGCAAGGTATTATGACCCAGTAGTTGGAAGATTCATCTCAGCAGATTCAATAGTGCAGGACCCTTATGACCCTCAGACACTTAATCGTTACAGTTATGCAAGGAATAATCCCTTACTTTATACAGATCCAAGTGGGCAATTCTTTCTTGAGATAATAGTAGGAGCTTTAATAGGGGCTGCAATAGGGGGGACGGTTGCAGCAATAACAGAGGGCGATATACTACAGGGTATGGCAATGGGAGCTATTGGAGGTGCTTTCATACACCCTGCTGCTGGATATGGTTTTCTTGCAACAGTAATTGCCGGTGGTGCTGCTGGAGGTATGAATGCTGCGATATTTGGAGGTGATATAGGGCAAGGGATTTTATATGGTGCAATTGGCGCTGCAGCAGGGTATGGAGCAGGGGCATTGCCGATAACAAATCCTACTCTTCAGTTTGTAGCACAGGTTGCATCAGGTGGAATAGTAAGTGGTACTATAACAGAGCTAATGGGTGGGAGTTTTTCACAAGGATTCACTGCAGGAGCAGTTGGTGCAGTAGCAGGATATGGGATGAGTAAGTTAGCCCAATATATCGAAGATTTGAATGCAAGGAAAAATGTGGCGACAGGAGAGATGTGTATAGATAAAGCTCAAAATAGTTTGGAGACAAATGAAAGGACCGCAATAGGACAGACTCAAAATATAAAAATACTTGGAGGAACAAATGAGCATATTGAAGTAGCAGAGTTTTTTCTCTTTGGGAGAAATCCTTTCTTTTTTAGAAATGTACCTAGAGGAATTCCACCTGGGGATTGGTGGGAGTGGTCAGAATATAACCTACCGCCACAATTCTATCCTAAGCCTCTAAAACCACCTATTCCATGGTATTTTAAACCACCAGAGTGGCGTCCAGAACCTCCCTATATAGAACCGCCCTATAAAGAGAATTACGGATGGACATAAAACTCATCTTAAAAATAAGCGAAAGAGTCTTTTATATGTTCTGGCACGGAGAGAAATTTAAGGATATAAAATCAATGTGCTTTGTAGAGTATGGGAATTATTTACATGATAAGAAGAACATCAATGAAGCAATAAAATACTATAACAAGGCACTTAGTTTAAATTCTAATAATTATTACGCTTATGCTGGTCTTTCAGCAGCTTTTCTTGAAAAAAGGGAATTTTTACGAGCACTGGAGTATTGTAATAAAGCTAAATCTACTAAGTCAGATATTTTAATTGATCTTTTGTTAATTATTATTTATGAATCCTTAGGGGATAAAGATTTAGTTAATGAAGTATCACAGAAAGCACTAGAGTTTTTTAAAAACAACTCAGCTGCCTTATATAATCGACTTTCATATACATATTTTCAATTAAATATGTATAACAAGGCAGAACATTATTGTAAAGAAGCTCTAAAGATTTGCCCAAATGAATCTGGCTTGCATAACAATTTAGCGAAAATTTATTTAGCTCAGAATAGATTTCAAGAGGCAAGAGAAGAATTTCAAAAGGTAATA
>JBNAVX010000125.1:0-6626 GCA_049700155.1 Thermodesulfovibrionales bacterium | reverse complement strand
AGGTATGGGAGTTCCATTAATAAAAGGATGTGTCATGTGCACAAATAGTTTCCCAAATGTGCAATAATGATTTTTACGTAACAAAAATCTATGTATAAAGAAGGTGATTTTGATATTATCGTCATCGGTGCCGGGCATGCTGGTTGTGAGGCTGCACTTGCCTCTGCTCGTCTGGGTTTTTCCACATGTCTCTTCACTATAAACCTTGATACAATTGCACAGATGTCTTGTAACCCTGCTATCGGTGGTCTTGCAAAGGGTCATCTTGTTAGAGAAATAGATGCACTTGGTGGAGAGATGGCAAAGGTAACAGACAGGGCAGGAATACAGTTCAGGATGCTTAATATGAGTAAAGGTCCTGCTGTATGGTCTTTAAGGGCGCAAGCAGACAGGGTTATGTACAGGCTTTCAATGAGAAATGTCCTTGAATCACAGAGAAACCTCAGAATAAAACAGGCGTCAGTCGAAAAGATAATTGCTGAGGATGGAAAAGTAAAAGGTGTCATTACATCTCTTGGAATATTTTATGGAGCAAGGGCTATTATTGTTACAACAGGTACATTTTTGAAAGGTCTCATACATATCGGTCTTGAGAACTTTCCTGCTGGCAGGGCAGGTGAATTCCCATCAGTTGGACTTTCAGATTCTCTTAAAGAGTTGGGATTAAAGCTCGGTCGTCTAAAGACAGGAACACCTCCGAGGCTTGATGCAAGGACAATTGATTTTTCAAAAACTGAGGCTCAGTATGGTGATGACCCTCCTATTCCATTTTCTCATAGTACTGAAAAGATAACTAATCCTCAACTTCCTTGCTACATAACTTATACAAATAGTGATACCCACAAGATAATTCTAAATAACCTTGACCGGTCGCCACTTTATAGTGGACGCATTAAAGGGATTGGTCCAAGATACTGTCCTTCTATAGAAGATAAAGTCGTGAGGTTTTCACATAGAGAGAGACACCAAGTCTTTCTTGAACCAGAAGGGATTGAGACGAAAGAATATTATGCAAATGGCATCTCAACGAGTCTTCCTTATGATGTTCAGGTAAAGCTCGTAAGAACCATACCAGGGCTTGAAGAAGCAGAGATCATGAGACCAGGTTATGCTATAGAGTATGATTTTGTCTTTCCAACACAACTTAAACACAGCCTTGAGACCAAGATAATCGAAGGTCTGTTCCTCGCAGGACAGATAAACGGAACATCAGGTTATGAAGAAGCGGCTGCACAGGGTTTAATAGCAGGGATAAATGCATCCCTGAAGCTTCAGGGAAGAGAACCTCTGATTCTCGGGAGGCACGAAGCATATATTGGGGTTCTTATTGACGACCTTATAACAAAAGGCACGAATGAGCCATACAGGATGTTTACATCCCGCGCAGAATATAGACTCCTTCTAAGACATGATAATGCTGACTTGAGATTGATGGATAAGGGCTATAAGATTGGTCTTCTTGATAAGTATGTTTATGAAAAATTTCAGGAGAAGAAGAAGCTTATAGATGAAGAAATTCAACGACTTAAAAAGACACGAATAAGATTAGATAGTAGTGATAAGAATGAATCCCTTGAACAGATTTTAAAAAGACCTGGAATAAATTACCAATTCATAGAAGAGAATTCACCTTCTGACAGATATCTATCTGAGGAAATTAAAAAGGAAGTGGAGATTCAGGTAAAGTATGAAGGATATATACAACGACAGATAGAGATGGCAGAAAGACTTATGAAAATAGAAGATAAAAAAATACCTGAAGATTTTGATTATACCTCTGTAAATGGTCTTTCTAAAGAGATATTAAGCAAGTTACAGGAAGTAAAGCCCGCTAATCTTGGACAGGCAAGTAGAATCCCTGGGGTTACCCCTGCTGCTATCTCTCTTCTAATGGTAGCGATAGAGAGGGTGAAAAGAGGACTGAAAAAAGCGGGTTCTTGAAAATTTAGGATTCTTTTGTTAGTATTTGAGATGTCTGAGGAATTTATAAGAGCAGGGCTGCTCCTCAGAGTAATCTCCAGGGTTCTTGACCTCATTATCATCGCAGCAGTAGCAGAGATAATTCCGAGGGCTGGGTTTTTTGCAGGGCTTGTATATCTTTTAATAGGAGACGGACTTTTTCAAGGACAGAGTTTAGGGAAAAAACTGATCGGTCTGAAGGTAATTTCTATAGATACAGAGAAGCAATGTTCAATCAGAGATTCGATCCTCAGAAATGGTATCTTCGGAATCGGATACCTGCTCTATAAAATACCTTTTTTTGGATGGATTTTTATATTGATTATCTTTATTTTTGAATTTATTATCTTACTTGGTAGTAAGGAAAAGATGCGTCTCGGTGATGAGATAGCAAAGACTATTGTTGTTATAACAGAGACAGGTGCAGAGACCGAAAGAAGGAGGACCGATGCTTCCTAACATACTTGGATTTTTTTCAAATGACCTTGCTATAGATCTCGGTACAGCTAATACCCTTGTTTATGTAAAGGGTAAAGGTATTATCTGTAACGAACCCTCAGTAGTGGTTATAAGAAAAGATAATAAAAAGCTTGTTGCAGTCGGAGCTGAGGCTAAAAAGATGCTTGGAAAGACCCCTTCTGATATTATTGCGATAAAACCACTTAAAGATGGTGTCATTGCTGATTTTGATACTGCAGAAGAGATGTTAAAGTACTTCATAAAGAAGGTACATAACAGAAGGAGCTTTATATCTCCAAGGGTAGTTATCGGCGTGCCTTCTGGTATTACACAAGTCGAGCAAAGGGCTGTAAAAGATGCTGCCCAGGCATCTGGTGCAAGAGAGGTTTACCTTGTTGGAGAACCTATTGCTGCTGCTATTGGTGTTGGGCTTCCAGTGGGAGAGCCATCAGGGAATATGATCGTTGATATAGGAGGTGGAACCACTGATATTGCTGTTATCTCATTAGATGGAGTTGTTTATAGTAAGGCTGTCAGGGTGGGTGGTGATAGAATGGATGAAGCGATAATAGCATACATCAAAAGGAGATATAATTTGATGATAGGAGACAGGACAGCAGAACAGATAAAGATCGAGATAGGTTCTGCATATAATACCGGGAGTGAACAACGTGTTATGGAGATAAAAGGAAGGGATCTTATATCGGGGATACCGAAGACCGCTACTGTTACAGAAGCTGAGATCAGGGAAGCCCTGAGCGAACCAGTTAATATGATCCTTGATACAATAAAAATAATCCTTGAAAATACACCTCCTGAACTTGCAGCCGATATAGTAGATAGGGGAATCGTCCTTGCTGGTGGTGGTGCACTACTCAGAGGGTTAGATTTGTTTATAAAGGAAAAGACAGGACTTCCTGTTATCGTAGCAGAAGACCCTCTAACTGCGGTTGCGAGAGGTGTCGGAAAGATGCTTGATGAATTAGATTTGCTTAAAAGAGTTGCTCTCCCCTAACAAATGTCCAGAAAGACTCTCCTGCTTTTTCTCTTTATTATACTCACCATTGTATTAATGACTTATCAAAGCAAAAGTAGGCATCTTCTACCCTTTCAATTTATGAATACTCCTATTACTAAATTCCACGATGTTTTGAGCTCATTAAAAGACTCCTTAAGAACACCATTTAGAGAGATGTTCTTAAGAGAGGAAGAAAATAGAAGATTAAAGGCTGAGATCGATAGGTTATTGATTGAAAGACAAAAATATGAAGAAGTAATTCTTGAAAACAGGAGACTGAAAGAGCTTCTATCATTGAAAGAAAAAACTCCTAATTATGTTACCACTGCCCGGGTTATAGCTCGAGGACCTGATCAATGGTCAAATACCTTAGTGCTTGATAAAGGGCTTTCTTCTGGAATCAAAAAAGATATGACAGCTATAACATCAAAGGGTCTGGTAGGAAAGATTTCCGAGGTATCTGGTTCTTATTCCAATCTGCTTCTTCTTACAGATATTAATTTTTCTGTCGCTGTTAGACTTCAGAGAACTAGACTGGAAGGAATAGTATCTGGCACAGGGTTAAGAAAGTGCCAGCTTAAATATATTCCGTATGACGAAGAGATAAAAATTGGAGATATCTTGATAACATCAGGACTTGATTCCTTATTCCCAGAGGGAATTTTAGTAGGTTATATATCAAAATTTGATAAGACAGGTTCTGGTCTTTTTCAAAGTATAGAAGTAACACCATTTGTAGATAACAGGAGAATAGAGGAAGTGGTCATTATAACAAGATGAGATATTTAAAATGGGGAATCATCATAATTTCAACATTCATATTACAGAGAAGGCTCTCTCTTTTTGGCATATCTCCTGATTTAACAGTCATTCTTGTTTATTATGCAGGATTGAGTAAGGGGTATTCTACTGGAATAGTCTTTGGATCCGCTATTGGCTCTATCGAGGATAGTCTTTCAGGTACATTTCTTGGGCCCTGTTTACTCAGCAAGGGATTAGTAGGTTATCTTTCTTCATTAATGTCCGGTAGTTTCTTTAGATGGACACCTGTATTTGGAGCGATTGGGATTTCCTCAATGACTATATTAGATAATCTCATCGTTTTACTTTCAAGGAGTTTTTTTGACAGAGCACCAGCAAGTATAGAAGCTGCTTTTCTTATAATATCATTACAAACCCTGTTTAATAGTCCTTTAGGTATTTTATTAAAACCAAGTAATACAGATTGATTGATGATAATTAGGTTTTGAGATGAAGGAAGAAAGAGAAATAAAGAGAATCCGTTTAGCAGGCTATATAGTTATTGTAGTTTTTCTGTTTCTAATAATGAGACTCTGGCAGTTACAGATATTACAGGGAAATAAATACAGAGAAATATCAGAAGCAAATAGATTGAGGATTATGACTGTTCCTGCTCCAAGAGGGATACTTTATGACAGAAATGGTATTCCTCTTGTAAGAAATTCTTCTTATTTCTTTGCATCCATAATTCCCGGAGAATTCGATAAAAAGAGGATTGATCTACTTTCAAAGGTTCTGAACATACCATCTAAAGATATTTTTGAAAAAATAAATGGGCCAAAAGCAGGACCTTTTACCCCTGTAAGATTGAAACAAGGCTTGTCTTTCCATGAGGTTGCATACATTGAATCAAGGAGGTCAGACTTTCCGGGGCTTATTATTGAAGTTGAGGTGAGTAGAGAGTATATATATGGTTCTATTGGTTCTCATCTCATAGGTTATCTCGGAAAACTCACTCCCTCCCAATCAAAAGACCCCTCTTATAAGAATGTACCACCTGATGCATTTGTAGGACAATGGGGAGTAGAGATGCTTTTTGACAAGACTCTGAGAGGAGTCCCGGGTGAAAGGGTGATTGAGGTTGATTCTCTTGGGAGGGAGATTAGATTGTTAAGGGAAAGACCACCAATAAAAGGAGAGGATATCACATTGAGTCTGGATATTAATCTACAAAGAGCTGCTGAAGAGGCATTTGGTGAAAAGATAGGTGCACTTGTAGCATTAAAAACAGATACAGGAGAGGTGCTTGGACTTGTTAGCAAACCTTCATTCGATCCTAATCTCTTTGCGAGGGGTATTAGTTATAATGAATGGGCATCTCTCAGCCAGGACAAAACAAGACCTATGTTAAACAGGGCTTTGCAGAGTCAATATCCACCAGGGTCAGTATTTAAGATAATCACAGCGATAGCTGGACTTGAAGAAGGGGTGATTGAACCTGATACAAAGGTAAATTGTAAAGGGGGGATCAATTATGGGAGATGGCATTTTGGCTGCTGGCGTAAACAAGGACATGGTGTTATTTCTCTGCACAGGGCAATCGTTGAATCATGTGATGTGTATTTCTATGAAGTAGGTAAACGTCTTGGCATAGATAAGATCTATGAATATGCATCAAGCTTTGGTCTTGGAAGAGAGACAGGGTTTGAACTTGTAAATGAAAGAAAAGGGATTGTACCTAATACAAAATGGAAAATGGAAAGGAAAAGGCAACCATGGTACCTTGGTGAAACATTTAATACCTCTATTGGTCAGGGTTATCTTGCTGTAACCCCTGTCCAATTAGCGGTCATGATAAGCGCTGTAGCGAATGGTGGTAATTTATATAAGCCCACTCTAATCAAAGATTCAGGTCCATTTTTTACAGGGAGGGCAAAGGTAAGTCATGAAACTCTTGATATTATCAAAAGGGCACTTTATGGAGTTGTGAATGAGACAGGTGGAACCGGTTGGGCAGCAAAATCACAGCTCATAAATATTGGTGGCAAGACCGGAACAGCTCAGGTTGTAGGTATGAAATACGGTTCAAGATATCTACCTGAACAGTTCAGAGACCATGCTTGGTTTGTTGCAATTGCACCAACTGAAAAGCCTGAGATCGCTCTTTCTGTATTTGTTGAACATGGTGGTCATGGAGGAGGTGCTGCTGCTCCGATTGCAAAGAGGGCTATAGAAGCATATATTAAAAGTCAAAAGTTCTCAACCAGTACTAAATGATGACAAGCAACCAATGAAACTATAATGAAACCCATTGCTGTCCAAAATAATCTAATTTCGTAAAACAAACTTGCATAAGATAAGGTATTTAGTTAAAGATTCATGCCTTAATCCCCTCTTGGTAATGTCAAAAGTTTCATGAAAAAAGAAATAAAATATGAAAACACAATGA
>JBNAVX010000124.1:0-6659 GCA_049700155.1 Thermodesulfovibrionales bacterium | reverse complement strand
CTTTTAGCTGTTCCTCTGTAATTATATTAGAGGCTATTAGAAGCTGACCTAATCTGACTCCCATGGATTATTATTCCTTTTCTTATTCAGCAACTTTATTCTCTCTTTGGACATTTTTAACAAAATATTTCTCTTGCTTATCAGGTTTATGAAAGAAAAAATTATGTCTCCTGATTATATTTCCTATAGTTGATTCTGAGATACTTCTGATGCCATTTTCACTGCAGTATCTATCCAAAAGTGGCTTAATCTTTTCTTTTCCGAGTCTGGGATGCTGAAGTCTTATTGTCCTTATAAATTCAGTTACCTCAACAGGTATAATAGACTTTCTTACCCTTTTGGGTCTTTTAGGTAAAGGGGCAAGAGCAACAACTTTTCCATTGTTCTCTTTCAATCTTTTTCTCCAGCGGTTGATTGTTCTTCTATCTATTCCAAAGACCTCAACAGTAGTTTTCTCCCCATGCCTTTCATAGAATCTGATTATTTTCATCCTCTGCTTTGCTATTTCACCTTTTTCGAATTTCATAAGACTTCAACCTTTGAGATTTATTAAATGCCCTATGCTTTTTCAAAGGTCTATTGTTTATATTCATTTAACCAATTTAATCTATTATGTAATGTCGCATATGTTTTTTAACTTTTCCAAAGTGGAAAAGCTGTGATTGTCATCACCTCTTTACCCTCATTTCTGATTTTATTTTTCTTCAAACTTATACAAAATAAGTTTTTAGAAAAACCTATATATCCTTTTTTACACACCCCTTCACCCCTCTTTTTAGAGGGGAAAAGATAATGGAGGGGATTAAAGGGTGTGTTAGGTTTGTTTTATGAATTTAGATTATTTTGGGCAGCAATGATTTTTCTTATAGATTTTTTAAAAATCTTTTTTGTATGACAAAGAAAAACTTTGAGGTTAGTTATTTTGGGAGAAGAAATCTCTTTTGTTGGATATCAATGAATGGATATAACAAATAATCTATGGATAAGTTGGTGAAAGTTAATTCACAGGGGTAATCATTGAAAAATATCCGTCTGATATGTCCTCAACCAATGGAACGCCAGAAGAGCTGTATCCTATAACTTTTATAAGACAACCTTTTTCTTCTTCTGTTATTATTGTATCTGGTACCTTCTGGCGATAAGTTGTCCCTGTTATATTGATTGCAAGGTTATCAATTTCATATTTTGTTATATTACCAACATCGATAACCTCATAAAAATTCTTTTGTTCGTTATAGTAATATATTCTGTAACCCGCAAGATCAGTTAACTGTGTCCCATCAGCATTTGTAGTGGGGGGATTCCATGATAATGTGACAGTATAAGCAGATAAATTAGAGCAAAATAATTGTCCAAATAAAAAAACGAATAGTATAAATAGCGGTAAATAAAATGACCTAAATTTCAACATAAAATTTTAGCTTATAGTTCTTTATGTCTCTAAAGTATGTTGATCATTCTGTCTTGCTACTTTTGACTTCAAACAATTCTGATTATTTAATTATTTCTGCATTATTTATGCATTCACAGTATTGATTGTAAAGGAAACAATATCTAATTATAAGTTGTTAATATTTTAGCATTTATAATGAAAAAAAACATTTTCTACAATAAGAGGTAGTGTAGTCATTGATTCAATATTCTTAAAGAAATATAATGTCATATTGTGATCGACCTTTTGAAAATTTCTCTAACACTGATAGCAATATTGCTTCTGATCAGGATAAAGCTGAATATAAATTATGTTATGCTGATAGCCTCATCTGTTTTATTCCTTCTTTACTGGATGAGTTTTCCTTTAATATTTAAGACTTGTAAAGAGGCAATAATGAATAGTGCAACTATAAAACTCATCCTCGCCCTGTCGTTTATTCGTATATTTGAGATGATACTCAGAGAGCATGCTGTGCTTACACAGATGATGAATGCTGTGAAAGCTATATTCAAAAATAAAAAGATTGTTGCTGCAAGCATGCCTCTCCTTATAGGACTCCTTCCTTCTGTAGGAGGTGCTTATTTTTCTGCTCCTATGGTAGCAGAGGCAACAGAAGACACAAAGATGAGCCCTGAAGAAAAGGGTTTTGTCAACTACTGGTTAAGACATCCGTGGGAATATATCCTTCCTTTATATCCAGGCATTCTCCTCGCATCTGTCATATCAAAGATAGAACTACATAAACTTATTATTGTGAATCTAACCTATGCATTGTTTATGCTGATAACAGGCTTTCTTTTTGGGATGAAAGGAGATATGGGAATAGTAAAAACTGAGGAAAAACTGTCAAAAAAAGGTATCTGGAGTTTCTCTCCTATTGCTTTCGTCCTTCTTCTTGTAGTTTTATTTCACATAGAACTCCATTATGCACTGATTGTTTCGGTTATAGCACTATTCGTATTTTATAGATATAGTTTTAAAAAAATAATGTCTTGCCTAAAGCACGGTTTTTCTATTGACATAATTCTTCTGATAGTAAGTGTAATGCTTTTCAAAGAGGCTATGGAATCCTCTGGAGCAGTAAGGAATGTCAGCGGGTTTTTTATAGAGAAAGGGATCCCAACACTTCCAATACTTTTTAGCCTACCATTTATTACAGGTTTGCTAACTGGTATAACTATTGGTTTTGTAGGAGGCACTTTTCCTCTTATCATAAGCATCGCAGGTACATCAACAAGTGCAATATCATTTGCATTTGCCTCTGGATATATTGGTGTCCTTTTTTCACCAGTTCATATATGTTTGGTGTTGACAAGAGAATATTTCAAGGCCGATTTATGGAAAATGTATAAGATGATAATACCCGCCGGTCTTATACTTCTTTTCGTTGCAGTTGTGGAGTACATGATACTAAGATAATTAGCTATGTCTTATCCTTTTTTAAAAATAGGCTGTTGTGGTTTTCCGGTATCAAGGGCAAAATACTTTAATACTTTTAAAACTGTAGAATTACAACAGAC
Organism: Thermodesulfovibrionales bacterium; assembly: GCA_049700155.1. Lineage (GTDB taxonomy): Bacteria > Nitrospirota > Thermodesulfovibrionia > Thermodesulfovibrionales > SM23-35 > JACAEY01. Next base: position 3,704 of record JBNAVX010000124.1, on the reverse strand, counting down.
ATTTTATCAGCCTCCTGAAATAAATACTGCGAAAAAATGGCGTGATGAGTCACCAAAAGATTTTGAATACAACATGAAGGCATGGCAACTAATCACCCATGACCCAAAATGTCCTACGTATAGAAAATTGAAGGTTGGCATTAACCGAAATAACAAGAATCATTATGGTTCATTTAAACCAACGGATGAAGTCTTATATGCATGGGAAATTACAAGAAAAATAGCTGAGGTATTAAATGCAAAGATTATAGTCTTTCAAAGTCCTCCGAGCTTTATCCCTTCAGAAAAAAACAAACACAACCTTAAAAAATTCTTCTCTTATATCAATAGAGAAAAATTCGTTATTGCCTGGGAACCAAGAGGTAAATGGGATGAAAAAGATATTGAGTCTATATGTAAAGACCTTGAGCTTGTGCATGTAGTAGACCCATTTAAGGCAAGACCATTATATGGTAATCTTCGCTATTACCGTTTGCATGGAATAGGAGGCTACAAATATCAATATACCCATGAAGACCTACTTAGATTAAAGGCAATGGTTGATAAAAAAGAAGACACTTATTTTATGTTTAACAATATTTTTATGTTTCAGGATGCTCAGAGATTTCAACATTTATTAAAAAATAAATAAAATTGTTCTGCTCCAAATTATTTGATATAAGTAAAAACATTTTCAAATATAGTGAGATAAAGGAATAAGACTATTTTGAAAAGATTTTAAAACAAGTTTAGAACGATAGTTTAGAGTTCATCTCAAAAAAGGTGATACGTAACAATGAAAAATAAATACCTGTTGGCAAAAGGCACTTTATGGGTATAATTTTTATCAAAACTCTTCTTTTCTGATTATCTATTTCTTATACGGGGGAGAAGAAGAGATGGGGTAAAGAAATACCTATTAGATTTTAGATTCCATTTAGTATTCACTTCTATATTCACCATATTTTTATGTCTTCATCAAAATGCCCTCTCACAGCCAATCCCTTTTGAAACTATAGACAAAGCTAAGGTCTCCTATTTCAGATATGGTGACCCTGATTTTCAGGGCTCTGAGGTGGTCATCAATGTTTTCAAAAAAGGATTTCATTTCTATTGTCATTGTCCGACTTGATCGGACAATCCAGAAAAAAGGGACTGGATTCCCCGATTAAATCGGGGAATGACGGAAAATGAACTAACACCTTGAAGATAAAGGATATTTAAAGAATTTACTTAAAAACTTTTGACAATACGGTGGATTATACCATGAGGGAAATGAAAACTCTATATTTAATTTTCAGTTTATTAATTATTTCTTTTGTATTAGGTATAGCATCATTAGAGGCTGCTACAGAGATAACATCACTTCCTTATACAATAAACTCTTCTGGTTCTTACTACATCACAAAAGACTTGTCATCAACAAACCATGGAATCATAGTAAACAAGAACCATGTGACAATAGACCTTATGGGGCATAGTATCAAAGGGTCTAGTAGTGGGGGCTACCATGGTATTTACATAAACGGTAGAACAAATGTAGAGATAAAGAATGGGACTATTAGGAACTTCGGCTTGAATGGTATTTATGAAGAAAGCAACTCTGGCAATTCCCATAGAATTATAAATGTAAGAGTAATTGGAAACAAGGGTAGTGGTATTTATCTTAATGGTTATAACAACTTAGTTCAAAGCTGTACTGTGTCATATAATTATGAGCATGGCATTGCAATTTATTTATCTTCTACAATTACTGGCAATACTGTAAATTCCAATGGGTTTAGTGGCATCAATACCTATATAGGATGTACAATTATGGGAAATATTGTAAATGCTAATAATTCTTTCGGTATATATAATTATGGTGGAAGCACTATAATCAGTAACACTGTTTGTGGAAATGGATGGGATGGTATCTTTATTGAAGAAGGAGGCTCTACAGTAAAAAATAACACTGTTGATCTTAATGGTGACTATGGTATCTATTTTGGTCTTAGTTTTTGCCTTGTAGATGGAAACACAGCTGGCATGAACGACCAATCTGGATTGGGCTATCCCGATATTTCTGATTGTTTAACATGCACTTTCGGATTTAACAGTTATGTATTAGGCCCTTAAGACAGTGTTCAAAATTTTGTATTTCTGATCATCTAAACTCAGACTTGTCCTAAATAAGTCTTATATAACTTATATATATTTTGATCTGGGGAATACGGTTATGCAACTAAAAAACCCTGACCAGAGGTGTATAAGAATAAGTTTAGCAGTATTTTCAGCCAAATTCTATCACTTTTTTGAGGTTAGAATTTGAGAAAGCAGTAAACGAGACAAATGCTGAACATGGGACAAAGGGAGTCACATGTTAGGGTCAGTTTGTAGTGCTTCTATAGAATCATCTCGCATTTGGTTTAACCACCATATCAGCGATATACTAAGACAGGTGTCAGGAAGAGATGCTATAATGTAAGAAACTATGATAAGACTGTAAGGATTCTGAATAGGTGTTTTGAAACCATAGCTAAAGAACCTTTTTATCATGCAAACATAAAGAAATTGCACGGAGAGTTTGAAGGAAATTATAGATACAGGTCGGGAGGCTTAAGAATCATTTACTCTGTGGATGAATAAGAAAAAATCATTTATATCGAGGTGATTACTGATAGAAGAAGGTCCTATAGATAGGTATTTTAACAGGTGGATAAGTCATGGATTACGGACACGAATCACGAATTATAGTAGTAAGACATGTTAAAGGGGAATAGGCTTTTGGAATATCGGCAGGCATTCTTAAAATGATCCCAGATGGATAGAGATAAACTGAGGGCAGCTATTGAAGATAGTAAAATTGAATGGCAAAGACATGCACTTGAAAGAATGATGGAAAGAGGGATCTCCAGGGACACTGTTAAAGAGGTTTTGTTGTCAGGGGAACTTATAGAAGATTATCCTGATGATGACCCTTAGCCAAGTGCCTTATTCTTAGGTTGGGACAAAGGAGAACCATTTCATGTGGTTACAGCTCTTGATTCTGAAAGTGGTTACTGTTTTATTATTACAGCATATAGACCTGATTTAGAACACTTTGAACCGGATTACAAGACAAGGAGGCAACATGGTAGTTAAGTCATTGCCAGGTAGGTGTCCGCTCTGTGGAGGGACTAAAAAAGTAGGGAAAACTACTTTTACAGTGGATTTAGGGTTCGGTGTTGTGGTTGTGAGGGATGTACCTGCGACTGTGTGTTCACAATGTGGTGCGGATTGGATCGAGGATACAATCGCATCAAAATTAGAAGAAATAGTAAACGATGCTCGCAAGAAGCATCACGTAGTAGAAGTTACAACTCTATCTACTTGAGGGAGGGGATTGAGTCCATCTTTTCAATCACGGTCACAGATAATGGTTACGAACTACAGATTATGGTAGTAAGGTATGCTAAAGGGAAATAGGGTTCATGAGCAGTTGAGAAAAAAATAGAACCTGCCCCATTTTAGTTTTTACCTGTTCCAATTTTTCTCTGTTACCTTGAAATTAGAAATTTCATCAATTAAGGGTGCATCATGATGCATGAAAGTTACCTTGAAATTGAAAATTTCATTTATTAAGGGTGCATCATGATGCATGAGAAGTTACGTAAAAATCATTCTTGCACATATGGGAAACTATTTGTGTATATGACACATCCTTTTATTAATGGAACTCCCATACCTTTCTTCTATCCCTATAG
>JBNAVX010000123.1:0-6886 GCA_049700155.1 Thermodesulfovibrionales bacterium | reverse complement strand
CCAGATTAAAGGTCGGGGCATTCTGGCAGTTTTCGTAAATGGCAGATGCAGTATTTTCGCTCATTCTCGGCTCGATTAAGATCGAGCCTCCGAGGTAAATTCTTTCTTCGAAAGAATTTAAATCCGCTCAAATACTGCATCTACCAAATATTTTATGAATAATATGGTCTAAATTAAATAGTTTTGAAGCGTTTTTTGATAAACTCTTAGAAATCACGACGTAGAGTTTTGAATTTATGCTTTTATCCTCTGATGGTTTGTATAAATATTCATACGTTCTCCTCTTACAAATCCTATAAGTGTAATATCTGAGATTTCTGCTATTTCTATTGCAAGGGTTGTAGGAGCTGCTCTACTTGCAATAATCGGAATTCCCCATCTTGAACATTTAGAAATAATCTCAGAAGATATACGGCAACTTACGAGTATCAATTTATCTTTAAAAGAAATATTATTCAGAATAGAATATCCAATTACTTTGTCAACTGCATTATGTCTCCCGATATCTTCAGCAAATGCAAGAATTTTTTCCCCATCTGAGAGAGCAGCAACATGAAAACAACCTGTTAGATTAAATAGTTCTGACTTCTGTTGAAAATCGTTGAATATATTCAAAAGAGATTTTGAATCGAGTGAAAAGTCATTTTCTATTTTTTCAATTTTTCTTTTCTTCTCAAAAGTTATACCGGCTACACGTCGGGTTGTAGTAATATCATCTGTTAAAATAGCTTCTTCACTGATTATATCAACTAATAGTTCATTTCCATATACAATACTTATTTCAGAAGGCATTTCAGAAAAAATATCTTCAGTAAGAAAAAGTCCGGTTATTAACTCCTTTATCATTATAGGGGTACAAAAAAGAGTAATGAAGTCTTTTCCGTTTATTGTAACTCTTAACCTTTTTTCTACTGCAATAAAATCCTCTATCTCTTCAGAATATGTGCCATGTTTTTTTATAATATTCTTTTTGATATAAGGATACATGTTTGATGGATTTTAACAGAGAGACATATTTACTGTCAAAGTAAATTGATGTATAAAAAATAAATAGGAAAATATACTTGCCAGTAAAGATGATATAAGTTATATTATATTACTTCATAATGAGGATCGAAAGAATAGAGTTAATAGGCTTTAAATCCTTCTCAGATAAAACCGTATTTAATTTCCATCCAGGCATCACAGGTATTGTTGGTCCAAATGGTTGTGGTAAGAGTAATGTCGTAGATGCATTTAGATGGGTTCTTGGAGAGCAGAGTGCAAAGACACTGAGAGGAGAAAAGATGGAGGAAGTCATATTCAACGGCTCTGCTTCTAAGAAACCTAAAGGAATGGCAGAGGTTACGATAGTAGTATCTGGACTAAACCACTCTGGACAATCTCCTGATGATAATGGAGATAGCACATCTGATATTGCTTATGTTACAAGGAGACTATATAGATCAGGAGAGAGCGAGTATATTTTGAATAAGAATCAATGCAGGTTGAAAGATATAAAAGACCTTTTCCTTGATACAGGTTTAGAAGTAAAAAGTTATTCCATTCTTGAACAAGAAGGCATTTCACATATATTGAATTCGAAGCCACAGGATAGAAGATTCCTTATAGAAGAAGTTGCAGGGATTATGAAATATAACGTAAGGAAGAAAGAAGCAATCGCAAAACTTGAGTTATCAAGAGCAAACCTTCAAAGAATAAATGATATTATCTCTGAAGTAAAAAAGCAGATTAATCTTCTTGATAGAATTGCAAAAAAGGCGGAAAGATATAAAAATCTTTCTGCTGAGATAAACTCTATAGAACTTAAGATTGCAAAAAGAGATTATACTTTTCTGAAGAATTCCTTTACAGAGATAGTTTCAGAGTTTAATCTCCTTAGAGAAAAGGAATCCTTGAAAAGAGCTGAACTCTCGAGGATAGAAAATCTTTCAGAGCTAAAACGTATCCAAATCATTGACAAAGAAAAGGTTTTAAAAGAGCTTCAGATAAAATTGCAGGGGTTGGAGCGTGAAATAGCTGAAATTGAAAAAAATATTGCTGTCTCAATGACAGAAAAGGATAATCTGAATGAATATCTCTCAAAACTATACACGCAGGGAGAAGATTTCAATTCCCAAAGGAAGGAAGCCCTTTTTAGAAAAGAAGAGATAAACATTATTCAGGAAAATCTCCTTTTAAAACTGTCTGAGAAAGAAAAAACACTTTCTGAAAAGACAAATCTATTACGTTCTTTAGAAGAAGAAGTGTCAGCTAAAGAAGAACTCCTTGAAGAAAATAGAAGAAGGCTTTTCAGGATATCAGAAGAAAATAGCTCTTTAAAAAATGACCTTAATAGACTCAAGTCTACTCTTGAAGATCTGATGCGTAGAGAGATGTCAGCCCAAAAAGATATTGAAAATCTCCAAAATAGGATTATTGAAATAACTTCTTTTATAAAAGAAACAGAAGAAAAACTTAAAGAAAGAGAAAATGCCCTTATCTTTTTAAGAAAAAATAAAGAAGCAATAAATATAAATCTTTCATCAAGTAAAAATAATATAGAAAATATCAAGGAAACACTTTCAAACCTCAGAGAAGAGATCGCATCATATAAAACAAGATCGGAATCTCTTAAAGAGATCGTTTTTGATAGACCGACGAGGGATTTCCTTATAGAAAAAACAGGATCTAATCTTTTAAGGTCTATTTCAGATATAATTGAGGTAGATGCAGAATATGAAAAGGCTATTGAAGGTGCCCTTTCAGAAAAAATAAATCTTTTTATCCTTCCTTCTTTCAACCATGTTGAAAAGGCTATTTTATCTTTTAAAGAAAAAGGTTTTAACAGAACTGCATTTTTACCTCTTGATTTAGCTGTTTCTACTTTACAAATTAAATTTGAAGAAAAAGAGGGGATAAAAGAACAGGAGGAGTCTTTAAAAGAGGTAGAGTTACCTGAAGGTGTAATAGAAAGGGCATCATCTTTTATAAAAGCATCTGAAGATTTTTCAGGCGTTGCAAAAGCTCTTTTAGGAGACATCTTTATAGTCAGAGATGTTAAAGACGCTATTAATCTAATAAAAAAAGGTAACCATTCCTTTTTTGCTACTCTTGATGGAGAGGTCATAGAACCATCAGGTGTAATTATAGGTGGAGAAATAAAAGGTATATTTAAGAGAAAAAGAGAGATAAAAGAACTTGAAGTAATACTTGAGAGTAAGAAGGCTTATTCATCTCAGATGGAGCAAGAGTTATCTTTAACACAAGAATATATTGAAAAAACTGAGTCTCAATTGCGTGATATCGATTCACAGATTGTGGAAGCAGAAAAGGAATTATCACTTCTGAAACTGACAGAGGATAATTTTAAAGAAGAAAAAGAACGACTTGAAAGGAGGCTCACTTATATAAAGGCTGAAGCAGAGCATCTGGCTGAAGAAAAAGATGCATTAATCCAATTAATAGATAAAAAAGAGACAGAGGTTAAGTCATCAGAGTTGAGCAGAGAGATTGCAGAAAAAGAAAATATTTCTCTCTCTGGTGATATTTCTCATAATAGGTCGAACCTTGAAATTCTTCGTTCAGACGTGACCGATCTTCGGCTTGTTATGGCATCTTTTAAAGAAAAGATAGAGTCAATTAAGAAAGAAAGAGAAGCTCTGGTCAGAAAAATAGAGGAAATCGACATTAAAAAAGAATTTCTATTTGAAGAAATTTCTTCTGTCAGATCTCGTATCTCACAGCGGGAATCAGAGTCATTAGAATATGAAGAAAAAATAAAATCACTTGTTTTTTTAGCTGACAATCTCAGAAAAGAGATATCAGAAAAAAGAGATGTAATAGATAGTGAGAATCAGGAACTAATCAAAATAGAGCAGGAACTCAAAGTTATAAGACGAGAGATAGAATCACTTTCAGGGAGATTAACAGAGCTTGATGTCTTAAAGGCAGAACACAAGGTAAAGTTAGAGAATATTTCAGTAAATATAAATCAAAACTACGGACTCGATATAGACAAATTAGAGATTGAACCTGTTACACCTGAGGAAGAAGAAAAGCTCATTATGTTAAAGGAAAAGATTCAAGAACTCGGTACAGTAAACCTCGGCTCTATTGAAGAATATGATGAGCTCAGATCACGGTATGATTTTCTTTGTAAACAGCGTGATGACCTTTTGAAATCTATAACAGAGCTTGAAGAAGCAATAAACAAGATAAATGCGACTACAAAAAGAAGACTGAGAGAAGCATATGATGTGTTAAGGGTAAAATTTTCTGAGGTTTTCACAACACTTTTTGGTGGAGGGAAAGCAGATCTGATTTTGACAGATGAAGACAATATTCTTGAAACGGGTATTGAAATTATAGCACAACCTCCTGGAAAAAGGCTTCAGAATATCAATCTCCTCTCAGGTGGAGAAAAAGCACTTACCGCATTATCTCTTCTTTTTGCAAGCTTTTTGATTAAACCTACCCCTCTGTGTATTCTTGATGAAGCAGATGCTACTCTGGATGAATCTAATACTGAAAGGTTTGCAAAAATGATTCAAGAGCTCTCAAAGGATATTCAATTCATTGTAGTTACCCACAATAAGACTACAATGAGTGTGGCAGATTATTTATATGGGATAACTATGGAAGAGGCTGGTGTCTCTAAGGTATTATCCATGCAGCTTGTAGAGGTATGAAAACGACCATAATGCATAATGCGTGAATGGTTGTAAGAACTCATCACGCATTACATATCATGCATCACGATATATGCAAAATCTTATAGAATCATTGCCTGATATAAAATTTTCCACAGAGCCAGAAGACCTTATATGCTATGGTTTTGATGCATCTGGGCTGGAGTCTTATCCCTCTGCTGTTGTATGGCCAGAGACTGTTGAAGATGTTGTAAAAGTGATGAAGTATGCATATGAAAAAGAGATACCTGTAGTTCCCCGAGGAGCTGGCACAGGGACGACAGGAGGTGCTGTGCCAAAATCAGGTGCAATCATAATAAGTTTTGAAAAGATGAACAGGCTCATAGATATAGACACAGAAAATCTTAATGTAATATGTGAACCCGGTCTGATAAATGGGAGGTTACAGCGGTTTTTGGAACAGAGGGGTTTCTTTTATCCACCTGATCCAGCGAGTATGAACTTCTGCACAATAGGTGGAAATGTTGCTGAAAATGCTGGGGGACCAAGAGCAATTAAGTATGGAGTGACGAGAGATTATGTTATGGAGATAGAAGCAGTAATGCCGAATGGAAAGATACTGACAGCAGGCGTAAGAACTTCAAAGGGTGTTGTTGGATATGACTTCACAAGACTGCTGGTAGGTTCAGAGGGTACACTATCAATATTTACAAAGATACGACTCAAAATTCTTCCTCTTCCAGATGAAGTTATCACTTTGCTCGTCCAGTTCAAAGATCTCGAATCTTCAGGAGATGCTGTATCAAAGATTATCTCTGCAAAGATAATCCCAAGAACACTTGAATTTATGGATAGTGAAGCAATAAAAGCAGTTGAAAATTTTAAACCCGTTGGTCTGCCAAAGAATGTTGAAGCCCTTCTCCTCATAGAACTCGATGGTCATCCAGCTACGATCGCGAAAGATGCTGAAAAAGTTGCAGAGATTTGCCAGTATTATGGGGCAGAGGTGAGCATGGCAGAAGATGAAATTTCAAGAGGAAAACTATGGGAGGCAAGACGTGCCTTATCTCCGGCGCTCTACTATATAAGCCCAACAAAGATAAATGAAGATATTGTAGTTCCCAGAAATAAGATAACCGAGATGCTGAAACGACTCAGGTATCACTCTGAAAAAAGTGGTATAAAGATTGTGAACTTTGGGCATGCAGGTGACGGCAATATACATGTGAACATCATGGTGGACAAGAATAATAAAGAAGAATATGAAAAAGGCATTGGTCTTGTTGAGCATATTTTTAAGGATACCCTTGAGCTTGGGGGCACAATCTCTGGTGAACATGGCATTGGGCTAACAAAGGCATGTTACATTGAGATGGAAATCTCAGATATCCAGAAATATATAATGAAATCAATAAAAAAGGTATTTGACCCAAAAAATATCCTTAATCCAGGAAAAATTTTTTTGGACTGACCTATTTTTGAAGTTCTCCTTTAATGCCTATCTTTACGAAAACTGCCAGAATGCCCCGACCTTTAATCTGGGATGAATGGCAGGGCAGTTTTCGTAAAACTCAAAGGGGCTTGCCCCTTTGAATCCCCAAAGGAAATAAAAATCCTTTTGGGAGTTTGAGGGGCATAGCCCCTCAAAGAAAGTGAAGCCCCGACTTTAGTCGGGGAGCTTCACTTTATTAATGGGGACATCTTTCCCGCTTTTTTTCACTGCCTTCTCTACTATCTTTACAAGTCCCCAGCAACAATTATCTTTCTTTTCATTTCGACTCCTTTTTCATTTAAAATAACATATAATAATTGTTGAATTTGTATAAAACTTTAAAATATGGTAATCTTGCAAATTAATCTTGATAGTGTTTGAAAGGCTATTATATAAATCGTTAAACTCTTCAAAACCTAAATTAGGGGTGGTAGTTCAGCCTGGTTAGAACGCTGGCCTGTCAAGCCAGAGGTCGCGGGTTCAAGTCCCGTCCACCCCGTTAGCTCATGCTTTAAGAACATTTCATTACTTTTCATAATTTCTTCATAATTTCTTCATAATCTTTTTTTATAATTTTTTTAAGGGATGAGCAAAAGGTAAGTCTATTTCATCCCTTTATTTCCCCTCCACGGCAGCCAGCACCCCCCTGGCTGCCTTTTTCATACAAATTTGCTTTCTACTGTCATTTTTTAATAGATTTTAACCTATTTAATTCATAAATTTATGAGTAATTGGCAGATGCAGTATTTTCGCTCATTCTCGG
>JBNAVX010000122.1:0-6897 GCA_049700155.1 Thermodesulfovibrionales bacterium | reverse complement strand
ATCAGCTCAAACACTGCATCTGCCAAAGATTTTATGAATAATATAGGCTATTCCATCGAGTTAAATAATTTTTTGAGCAATGTCTACATTATCTGAATAATCATAACATTCCTTCAAGTCTATCTTGCACTTTGTTGAAAATCTCTTTACTCTCATAGATACCTGTTACATCTATCCATTGAATGCCTTCCTCCTTACTGAACCATGTGAGCTGTCTTTTAGCATATCTCTTTGTCCCTTTCTTTATAAGCCTAATAGCTTCATCCAGAGTAATATTTCCTTCAAGAAAGAGTGCAATTTCTTTATAACCTATAGCCTGTATAGATGAGTAATGTGTGATGCATGATGCGTTACTCTCACGATGCTCATTTATCAGGTTCATAACCTTTCTCACCTCATCTACAAGTCCTGCTCTTATCATCTCATCCACTCTTTTTTCTATTAGACTATATAGCTCTTTTCTATTCCTTTTAAGACCTATTTTTATGAAGTCATATTGTAGAGGCTCTGTCATAAGTTTCTGCATATCTGACATCTTTGAATCACTTTTGAGACATACCTCTAATGCCCTTATGATCCTTCTCATATCATTTGGGTTTATTTTTCCTGCTATCTCAGAATCAATGTCTCTTAAAAGATTATGAAGTATTCCCTTCTCTTCAGTTTCTAATGCTAAAAGTTCTTCTCTCAATGTCCAGTCAGCAGTGGGTCCACTGAATATTCCCCTAGTCATTGCCTTGATATAAAGACCTGTGCCACCAACTATGATAGGAATTTTTCCTTTTCTGTGAAGCCCATCTATGATTGGGACAACCTCTTTGATATATCTCCCTGTACTGTATGTTTCCCATGGGTCAACAATATCGATCATATGATGTTTAATCCTTTTTCTCTCTTCAATTGAAGGTTTTGCAGTACCAATATCCATATATCTATAAATCTGCATTGAATCTGCACTGATTATCTGGGTATTCAATGCTTCTGCCAGAAGAATTGAGACCTCTGTCTTTCCAACACCTGTAGGACCAAGGAGGATTAAAACTTTCTCTGACATATGAGTCTTTCTATTTATCCCAAGGAAATAACACCTTCAATCTTTCCTTGATAGTAAGATTTAAGCATATAAAAAGCATCTTTTCATATCTTTTTATTAAAGAATCTCATCAGTAAATTTTTATAAATTATTGAATTTTTTTATGTAATAAAGGAAAATACAGTAAAATAGATTTAGTATATGATAAAGAAGTCAGCTAAATTTACTCCAAAAAGATTTCTAATTATTATAACTTTATCTATCTTATCAATTATGATAACTTTCTGTTTTTCTTTTGCCTGGGTTAAACAACCTAAATACATGGGTTCTCTTGCTTGTAAGCCATGTCATGAAGATGAATACAAGAGTTTTATTACCTATGCAAGAAAGAGCAACTCTTTTAAAAGTATCGAAAGGTTAAAAAAAGAGTTAACAGAAGAAGAGATTAAAGGTTGCTACCAATGCCATACAACTGGATATGGCAAGTTAGGGGGTTTCATAAGTCCTGAAAAGACACCTCATCTGAAAAATGCAGGTTGTGAAGTATGTCATGGTCCCGGAGAGTTCCATATCAAGACGAAGAATCCTTTGTATATAAAGAGGCATTTAAATAAAGAGGATTGCAAGATCTGTCATACTGAAGAAAGGGTAAAGGCATTCAGATATAAACCTTTGATACATGGTGGAGCACATTAAAAACTTAAAAGTGATTATTAATGGTTAGCTTTTTAAGAAAACATCTTGCTAACAAAATAATGCTGGCTATAGTGACTACTGTAATCCTGATTATGGGGACTGAAATTATCGTAAGAATTTATTTTGGCAAAAAAGATAGGATAGAACTTATGAACATGGTGGCACGGGATTTAGCCTACTCCACTTATGCAGGAATAAAGTATCCAATGTCAATAGGAGACGCTGATGCTATCAAAAGGCAACTACTTGATATCAAAGATACAGCAAAAGACGTTGAGGTGTATATCTGTGATTTTGATCAAGAGATAATTTACTCTACCCGGGAAGAGAAGGTTAGAACGAAGGTAGCAGATTCTATAAGTAACAAAGATGCCATACGGACTTTAAAAGAAGTATTAAAAACAGGTATAGAGCCTCAAAAGTTATTTGAAGATAAGATATCAGGCAAAAAGTTTATAGTCTCTTTTTACCCCATTTTAAACCAAAAGGACTGTCATCATTGCCATGGTTCATCGAGAAATGTATTAGGAAGCATGATAGTAAGGATTGGTGCCGAAAGAGTCTATGAAACAGTTGCTGCACAGCGAAACAGAACTTTAGTACTGACTATATTCGGTATCTCTATTGTTATAGCAATGGTTTATCTAATAGTAAACAGATTCATCAGAAGACCTGTAGAAAGTTTAGCTGAGAAGGCAAAGAGATTTGCTGAAGGTGATATGTCAGCCTCAATAGAAGTTAAGACTGAAGATGAGATCGGAGTTCTTGGGAGGACATTCAATTATATGATTGAACGTGTATCTTCCTCAAGCAAGAAATTAGAAGAGGAGATAGAGAGAAAGACTGCTCTCCTTAATGAAAGGACTCGTTTACTTGGTCTTCTGGAAAGAGCTAACAAGGATCTCAGGGAATTGGACAGACTGAAGTCTACTTTCCTAGCAAATATGTCACATGAACTCCGAACACCAATGAATGCAATCATTGGTTACACAGAACTTTTACTTGATAGGGTGGATGGAGATATTAATGAGGAACAGGAGAAGAGCCTTAGAAAGGTTGCAACTAATGCAAGGCATCTTCTGCAATTGATAAATGATGTTCTTGATATCTCTAAGATTGAAGCTGGCAAGATAGAATTAGATATAAAAGAACTGGATATTAAATGGTTGATAGATTCTGTGATTCCCACTTTTGAACCTATGATGAAACAGAAGGGTCTTACACTTTCTATTAATATTGAAGAAGGATTGCCATTCGTATATGGAGACGAGGAAAGGATCAAACAGATATTGATTAATCTTTTATCTAATGCTGTTAAGTTTACACATAAGGGAGGCATTACAATAAATGCCAGGCTCTCAGAACGTGGTGTGAAGCCTGGTGAACCACCAATATTCATGGAAATTTGTGTTGAGGATACAGGTATTGGGATAAAAGAAGAGGACATAGACAGAATATTTGATAAATTCGTCCAGGTAGATCTCACAACAGTAAGGCAGTATGAAGGAACAGGTCTCGGTCTAAGTATCACCAGAGGATTAGTTTCCTTGCATAAGGGCATGATATGGGTTACGAGTAAATATGGTGAAGGGAGTAGATTCTGTTTTACTCTTCCTGTAAATAAAGAGATACTTGAAAAACCCGCTGAACCCATAATAGAGCCAAAAATGGCAGAAGCACTTGCTGACTATTTTGGAGTGCCTGTTGAAACCTTTTTAAAAGAACCTGAATTTGAAGGTAAACCGATAAGGTGCTGGGAATATGTTCGTTGCGGACAGCCTAATTGTCCTGCCTACGGAAGTGATGAAAGCAGATGCTGGCTTATACTAGGAACCCATTGTGCTGGGATGAAAATAGCCGGCTATCCAGAAAAAGCGGACTTCTGTAAGGGTTGTGATGTAATAAAAAGTTTAATGCTTAAGGCAGAAGAATATAAATCCAGAGAAGCTAAAATGCCAGAAAAGGGAGTACTTCCTTCAAAAACAGTATTAGCTATAGATGATAATCCAGAAGCAATAGAGATCATAAGAAAATATTTAGGAGATGATTACAACGTAGTTCCCCTACTAAGTAGTGAAAAGGCAGTAGAAAAGGCTAAAGAGATTAAGCCTTTAGCCATCACCCTTGATATCCTGATGCCGAAGAAGGACGGATGGCAGGTGCTGAAGGAATTGAAAAGTACTCCGGAGACACAAGATATACCTGTTATTATACTCTCGATTGTAGAGGATAAGAAGCTTGGCTTCAGTCTTGGTGCTGCAGAATATATCTTAAAACCGGTAGAGAAAGAAACTTTATTAAGAAAATTGAAAAGTCTTGAAAAAACAAGAAAGGTAAAGAAGGTATTAATAGTTGATAATGAACCAGATGTAGTAAGAATGATAGGTCATGTCATGAGAGAAGAGGGCTATCAGGTAGCTACTGCATATAATAAGGATGATGCTATTAAATCTATTCATGATTTTAGACCTGAGCTTATTCTCTTAAATTTAACAATGCCAGATAGAAGTGGATTTGAAATTATTGAATATATCAAGACATCTGAGTCAGTAAAAGACATCCCTCTTATTCTTCTTACCCATAAAGATTTGACAGATGAAGAAATAGATGAGTTAAATGGCTTGATACAGGGAATACTGAATAAAGGAGTCCTTACTAAAGATGATCTGCTCAGAGAGATTAAAGAAACAATCAGCAAAATCAGCGAGGGGAAGGTTTAATTTGGAATTTGGGAAATGATTTAGTAAACTTTTAATTGCTGGCATATAAAAATGGAAGATACAAAAAGGGTAATACCTAAAAAAATTCTTGTTGTTGATGACAATAATGATAGTCGGGAACTTGTAGTTAAAGTATTAAAAAACAAGGGATATGAGATGATAGAGGCTATTGATGGAGAAGAGGCACTCGAAAAGGCGATAGCAGAAAAACCCGACCTGATATTGATGGACATCTCAATCCCGAAGATTAACGGATATGAAGTTACTAAGAGATTGAAATCTATTGAAGAATTTAAAGACACACCTGTTGTAGCCTTGACAGCCCATGCAATGAAGGGAGATAGGGTAAAGGCACTTGAAGCAGGTTGTGAAGGTTATATCTCAAAGCCTATTAATGTACGGGAGTTGCCAGAACAGGTAAGGTCATATCTGAGAGGAAAGTGGGAGAGTATATTTGGCGGAGAGAAAGAATAAGATACTGATTGTGGATGACGCTGTGGATACTGTAGAACTCTTAGAGAAAAGGTTCCGCTCTGAAGGATATGATACTGAAAAGGCTTTTAATGGTGAAGAAGGTCTTAAAAAGGTTGAAGAATATAATCCTGATTTAATCGTACTTGATGTGATGATGCCAAAATTAGATGGATACCAGGTCTGCCAGAGGCTCAAGACAAATGAGAATACAAAATATATTCCTGTTCTCATGCTGACCGCAAAAGGTGAGGTTGAGAATAAGGTAAAGGGGCTTGAAATTGGGGCAGATGATTATTTGGCAAAACCATTTGACTATAAAGAACTCTCTGCAAGAGTTAGATCCTTGCTTTCTATAAAGGCAGCACGTGAAAAATTAGTAGAAGAGGAAAGATCTGAGGCACTTGAGAAGATGATGGATGAGGTTGTCCATGAGATAAGAAATCCTCTTGCATCTATCGGAGGATTTGCTAAGAGGGTTTATGACAGACTCCCAGAAGGTGACCCTAATAAGAAGTATATGGAGATGATAATGGATGATGTATTGAAATTGGAGAATATGGTAAAACAACTTGTTGACCTTAAAACAATGGCTTTTTGCTACTTAGAGCCTATAGATGTTAATCAATTAATCATGGAGACTATAAAATTGCATGAAAAAGAGATTCAAGAAAAGGGGATAGAACTCAAGACAGAACTGATGGAAAATCCTCCATCTATACAAGGAGACAGAGAGCAACTAAATGTTGCTATCTCAAACCTCATTAAGAATTCTATTGAAGCGATGCAGGAAAGCCCAAAAGTTTTAAAGATATCTAATGAACTTAATGAAGGTTATCTGGAAATAAAAGTATCTGATACAGGAAAGGGCATACCGAAAGATAAGATTAAGAATATCTTTGACCCCTTTTACACCTCAAAGATATATGGACCAGGTCTCGGACTTACATTTACACTCAAGATAATTCAACAACACAGAGGAACTATTTCTGTTGAAAGTGAACCAGGAAAAGGGACAACATTTACAATAAGACTACCAGTGAGAAAAACTTAATTTTGATTTTGAATCTTGAATTTTGAATCTTGAATTTTGAATTTTGAATCTTGAATCTTGAATCTTTATTTCACCCTCAATGTTCTTAATCTTGCTATCTCTTCCTGGTAGCCGTAGATATGGGCACCAGCGCTGTAAGCATACATAGGTCCGTTATTAAGAGAGGTTTCCACAGCAATAAATTGTTTTAAGAGCTCAATTCCACCCAAGTTAGTAGGCAAACCTGCCCATAGGTCCCATGACCTGAAATATGCACTTACTGTCAGTGTCAGATTTGAATTCATAGGTATAACTTTAAAATCAAGTAATCTTAAACAAGGAGGATCTAATTTTCCGTCATTTCCATAACATATATCAAGGTCTTCAGGTGTTGCTATCTCAATAACAGCCTGGTTTGTGAGAGGTGTTTTGCGTAGCATATCAATTATCCTTTCAAGCTGTGTTCCTCCTTTCGGCATTTTATTATGTATTCTGCTCGCATATTTATAAGTCTCATTCTCTGCAAGCTCTGGGTTCATAAGATAGTTTGCAAAGTAATCTTCAATATATTCCTTTGTTGTAGGTGCTGGGATGCCGGAATTTGGAGGCATTACAGGCACCATATCATAATAAGGATGCTCAATATATACTGCTATACCGGGATATTGCAGACGGTATTGTTCATTTTCAAATGAGCCCTTCTGTATCTTCTGTGAATATGCATAATCAAACAGGTTATAAATTAACTGGAACCATGCATCAGATATTGTTTTAGCCATTACAAAAAATGGAAGCATATTTCTCCTTTTATTTTTAGTAAGACATAGTTTATCATCTAAATCATATTTAATGAAAGAAGAGATTATTTAATGACTATTTTAGAATATAAATTGGTAATGTCAAAAGTTTCATGAAAAAAGAAATAAAATATGAAAACACAATGA
>JBNAVX010000121.1:2652-6900 GCA_049700155.1 Thermodesulfovibrionales bacterium | reverse complement strand
CTTGAAGATAAAGGATATTTAAAGAATTTACTTAAAAACTTTTGACATTACGAAACTAAAATAAAGGAGGCAGTTATGGAAGACCTTGAGAGGTATAATGAGATTAACAAACACATTACTGCTGTGGGAACATTCTTTGATGTTTTCCATGTAATAGTAAATCACAATTTACTTGGTGAGCTGAAGAGTGGATCAGTAAGCTATCTCTTAACAGAAATGGGCGAAAGAATTGAATCAATAAAGAATCTAAGCAAAGAGACACAAGATAGATTGGAGGAGATGAAGAAGACAGCAGGAGTAACAGCTTAGAATCTTAGAGTTACAGTTGTATCTTTTGGAAACAGATATTCAGAGCGAAGACTAACCCACTTAATTCATAAACTTATGAGTAATTGGCAGATGCAGTATTCTTGCTCATTCTCGGCTCGATTAAGATCGAGCCTCAAGATAATTAATATTCTACCATTTCAAATATAAAAAGTAACACCTAATCTATGGCAAGAAAATTGCTTAATCTTATGTAGTATATTTGTCTCTCTTGAATAAGAGGATATTAGATTACTGCATTCGCAGAAATGTTTATAACTATTTAAATTTAAAGAAAAACCAAATTGAAAATGTATAAAAACTATGAATTTTTTGATCCTGACACCCTTTCAATAATACAGAATTCTTTATCTGAGATTACTAACCTTACATTTTCTCTATATGATAGTAATGGCGTCTTACTAATACCTGCAAAAGGTGAGGATAAATTTACCACCCGTATAAGTTCTTATATCAGAGAGGAATTTGAAAAGTTCATCCATGAGGGTATAGAAAAGGCAATTTTGAGAAAAGACCCCTTTATACTTAAAGGTCCTGTTAATGAGAACCATCTATTTATCTCTTCAAGTTTAAATAACATTAAATTTATCTTCATAAGCAATGCTTTCTACTACAATAAATCTGAATTTGAAGAGTCTGTGATGAAACACGGTGAGCGTCTTGGCATTTCAGTATCAAATATTGAAACACTGTCCACCCTGGAAGGAGAAGTTAATATAAAAGATTTATCCTCAGTTCAGAAAATTTCATCCCACATAAAGAATCTGTTAGAGACATTCTTAAAATGCAGTTATGAAAGAAATATAAATTATAAGAACTACCGCTTCGCTAAGACCTTGATAGATGTTGCATTCAGCATCCGTACACCTGCCACAGAGGATGAAGTTTATTCATTAACCCTTGATGCAATACTCTTCCTATTTAATACAGATACAGCATCAATTATGGTAAAAGAAAAAAATACCTTCAGGACTGTTCTCTCCTCAGGAAGACAGAGGGTGCTTCTTAAGTCTGTTTTTATAGAGGATTATGAGAATATCATCTCATATTCTATTGAAAAATCCTCGCCATTATATATTGATGATTTAGTAAAGATCCAAAGATTCGGATTTCCCGAAAATATATCATCAGTTCATATCTTTCCACTTTCTCATAGCGGGAATACATATGGGTTATTAGTCATATATAACTCCTTTATCTCTTCTGAAGAATCGAAGACCATCATGGGTTTTTGCAAGCTCATATCCCTTGTCCTTAAAAATTTGGACCTCCATAATACATTTAGAAAATGTATTGATGATATAGAAGCCCTGAATATCTCAGTCGCAAAACTCACGTCCCATCTCCACAATCCTGAATTACTCTACGAGGCGATTTTAGATACTGCAACAAATCTATTCAATGCAGAAAAAGGCTCTCTTATGCTTCCTGAAGACAATACCCTTGTAATAAAAGCTGTTAAGGGTATTAACAAATGGCTTGCACAGGATATAAGGGTGAAAATAGGCGAAAGAATTGCTGGAAGGGTGTTCAGGGATAGTAGTCCTCTATTCACAAACGAGATAGAAAAACTTGGATTACCACATATAAAGCCAGGATACCATTATAAGACAGGTTCTTTCATGAGCATCCCTATCAAATTTGGTTCTGAGACAATCGGAGTTATTAATATAGCTGATAGGTCAACAGGAGAAGGTTTTACAGAAAGAGATTTAATTTTAATCAACCATTTCGCAAACTATGCATCAATAGCCTTAAAGATATCAAATTATTATAACCTCTTTGAACAGATGAAAGAACTCTCTATTACCGACCCTCTCACAGGTCTGTTCAACAGAAGGTTTCTCAAAGAGCGTTTTATAGAAGAGATACACCGTTCAGAACGTTATGATAGCACCTTTTCTCTGGCAATATTTGATATAGATGATTTTAAACTATTTAATGATACAGAGGGACACCTTGCAGGAGATAATGTCTTGAAAGAGCTCGCAAGCATAGCACGCAGATGTATCAGGATAAATGATATCTTAGCAAGATTTGGGGGAGAAGAATTTGCTATATTGATGCCGCAGACTAACAAAGAAGAAGCTTTTTTGGTAGCGGAAAGGATAAGAAGAAGTATCAAAGAGTCTTCTACACAAAAATGGAAAAAATTTCCACGCCCTTCAATAACAATCAGCACAGGAATAGCTTCTTTTCCGATCAATGGAAGGACAATAGATGAACTAATAGAACATGCTGATATAGCCCTATACAAGGCAAAGTCTATGGGAAAAGACAGAACAGTTATTTATAATGGCAAGAATTAATAGATAGAATTTTAATACTCTTAAAACAACTTGACTTTATTATCATTTACCAGTCTTATAATCTCTGGATCAAACTGTGTTCCAGCACCTTTCTGAAGTTCATCAATCAACTGACTTCTTGAGAGGGCATTTCTGTATGGTCTGTCTCTCATCATTGCATCTATAGTATCAGCGATAGAAACTATCCTTGCTGATAAAGGTATCTTGTCTCCTTTAAGCCCTTCAGGATAACCACTTCCGTCAAATCTCTCATGATGGTAAAGGATCACATCAATTGTGTCTTCAAGAAAAGGAACAGCCCTCACGATCCTTGCGCCAATCTCTGGATGTTTTCTCATCTCAGCATGTTCCTCTTCTGTAAGGAGAGATTCTTTTCTTAATAACTGCTCATTTATCCCTATCTTCCCTATATCATGCATTATTGCTGCGTGTTCAAGCTTATCTTTCATAACCTTTGAAAAACCCATTACATCAGCTATCTCTGACGAGAGTTTCGCCACATGTTCAGAATGGTCAAATGTGTAATGGTCTTTAGCATCTATTGCACGGATAAGTGCCTTTATAGTCCCTTCATAGTAAAGCATTAGATTCTCTCTTGCCTTTTCTATTTCCTTTTCGAGCAACTCTTTTGTGCGGAGAAGATTCTCATGTTCTAACTTCATTCTGACTGAATCCTGTCTTTTCTTCAGTCCACGTTCTATCACATTTATAACATCATCTTTGTCAAATGGCTTTGTAAGGTAATCGAGTGCACCAAGTCTTAATGCACTCTGAGCTGTCTCAACGCCTGCATATGCAGTTAAAAGTATAACTTCAGTATCAGGGCACATCTTTTTAATCTCTCTCAAGACTGATACACCATCCATGTCTGGCATCTTTATATCCAAAACTACAAGGTCAACAGGGTTTTTGGAAATCAAATCAAGCCCTTCCTTCCCTCCAGATGCTGTAAAAATGGTATATCTATCCTTAAGAACCTGCTGGACTGCGTATCTTGCTATTAATTCATCATCGATGATGAGAATCTTTTCTTTGTTATTATTCAATTATCAACCCCTATATTACTTAATGTATTTGACACCCCGATAACTGTGAGTTTAATCACGAAACTATTACTCCCTTTCTCACTCTTGATGCTGAGGCTACCTCCGTGTCCCTCAATTATCTTCTGAGTGATTGGTATATTCAGCTCTTTTCCAAGTTTATCCATATCTAAGATAGGCCTAAATAACTCTTCTTTTTCTTTATCTGTAAATTCTTTTCCATTGAAATTTACTGATATTTCTACAAAAGGACTACTATCCTCCATTTTTGCTCCAAGTGTTATAAAGGCACCTTCTGGCGTCCTCTCAACAGCACTGAGAACTAAGTAGTATATAGCCTTCATGAGCATCTTTCTATCAGCATTCACAAATACAGTTTTGTTAATATTCTGTTTCAGAAACTTATGTGAAGAAGGTATATTCTTCAAGATATAATCTGTGGATTCATTAATAATGGAATTCACATCCTCTTTATTAAGGTTATATTCAGACTTACTCGAAAAGACTATTAGTTTATCTATAAGGTTATCAATCTTATGAATTGACTGTAGAACAACTGTTTTATAGAA
>JBNAVX010000121.1:0-2552 GCA_049700155.1 Thermodesulfovibrionales bacterium | reverse complement strand
CCCAATATTTCTGAAGGATTTATATTCAAAATTTCAGATGCCCTCTGGTTAAAAACTGTAATCTTTTCATCTCTGTCAATAGTAATAACACCGCTCGGCATGCTTGAAAGGACATTCTTTGTGAATTCTTTCTGGTAGAGTATCTGATGATACAAATCTATATCCTTCACTGCTACCGCAAGATAGTTACACAGGACATATATCGTTTCAAGGTCCTCCCTGTAGAAAGGCTCATCGGTAACCTTATCATGTATATTAAAGATACCAATAAGTCTTCCTTTGTAAATCATGGGAAAAGAAAAGGTGCAATCAAGTAAATCCATCTCTGATTTTATATTCATAGATACTGTATCAACAGGACTAACTGGTTTTCGTCTTATCCTGCCTGTCTTTGAAAGCCATGTAGCAAGTGCGCTGTCTTTTCCCAATCTAAGATTCTCAGCTATATATTGATCAAGTCCATATTGGGCTTTGACATAAAATCCATCTTTATCCCTGAGCATTATAGACATTTTACTTACACGACTGATACCCATAACTGATTCCATAAAATGATTAAAGAGCCTTTTCATATCAAAGCTTACAGTAAGAACCTTTGCAAAATTAACCAGCACCTGTAATGACCTGCCCGAGGGGTAATTTATTTCAACTTCTCTACCATAATAAGAGTTGATTGTATTTTGTTCATATACCTGGGAATCTTCTGAAGTCTTTTCAAGAAGTCTTTCCATCTTTTTCAGCCTTTGTTTATCAAGGGCGTGTTCAACCATCAAAGGAAGTTCTTCATGTAAAAACTGGGATTCTACACAACAAAAGACACTTAATGGCATATTTTCCATATTAAATTCATCAATCTTTTCTGGGGTAATCAGTATTACTGTATTATCGTCAAGTCTATTGAGAAGTTCTTCTAAACTGGACAACCTGAACGAAACTGTATCTATGAGAATCAGTTTAACTTTGAAATTAGAGTATAGTTCTTCAAGTTCTTCAAATGTTTTAACAGGATAGATGATATGTTTCTTGAGGGATTTCTTTATATCTGGAACAATTTCGTTTCTATCACTAAGCAGTGCTAAGATTTGCAACTTTCGCTCCTATCTTCTTAATAGGCAATGTTATCTTAAATATTGTCCCTTTTTTCAATATGCTATCCACCTCTATTTTACCATAGTGGTCTTCTATAATCTTTTTAGTAATAGCGAGTCCTAAACCCGCACCTACTGTCTTTTTCGAGAAAAATGGTTCAAATATTCTCGGTATATCCTCAGGTGGAATACCCTCACCATTATCAGCAATTAATATGCCAACATTTTCTTTTCCGGGATTAATACTAACAGTTATCTTTCCGTCATCCCGACTCTCAGGGATAGCCTGACATGCATTAAAGATTATATTTAGAAATGCCTGTCTGAGTCTTTTACCATCTCCCATCATATCTATCTCAATATCGTTATAATCCTTTTCTATCATTATCTTCCTTCCTTTTAATTGAATCTGTGTTACTACCTCATCAACTACCTTATCCATAATTTCTGTCACATTTACAGGACTTAACTCTACAGATATCCTTCCTGAAGAAAAGTCAAGGAGGTCTTTAATAAGACCATCAATGCGATTTACACCATCTATAACAAGCCTTGAGAAGTTTTCTCTGAAGTCTGTATCAGAGTATCTTTCAGGTAGTAGCTGTGCAAATGTCTTTATAGATGTCAAAGGATTTTTTATCTCATGTGCAAAAGTGGCAGATATCATCCCTATTGATGCAAGCCTTTCTGAACGGACTTTTTCTAAATAGAGTCGGGCATTTTTCATAGCAATAGCTGTCTGGTCAGAAATAGTGTTGAGAAGCTTCACATCTTCATTCGTAAAGATATCTCCTGATAACTTCTCGCTGAGAACCATCAATAGCTCTAACTTCCCATCTATAAACACAGGCACTACTGCCTCCCCTTTAAAAGGCATGAGGTCGGTGTTAACATTATTTACAACTTCCTGGCTGATTTTGGGCATTAAGGGAAGCTCCTCTCTAATAACGACATCTTTAAATTCCCTTAGAAGATTAACTACCTCTGAGTTTGCATTTATCACTTTCTCTTCAGTCTGTAAGCTGAATTCTATACCAGCCATTTTGTTTTTAGAATCTGAATCTATATTTACTGTCATCTCTTTTTTTGCCTTATCTCTTTTCTCAGAAGATATTGAATGAACTATCCTGTATTTATCATCTGGAAAAAGAGAGAGCATATAGAAATTTTTTAAACCAAGGGCTGAGGTGATTGTGTCCCCGACAAAACTATATATACCTTTTGGACTAAATGTCGAAACAAGCTCATGACTTACTTTCTGGATAACAGAATAATAATCATATGTCTTTTTGTAAAAGATTCTATCTACAATTGTCTGGATTCTGTTCCTGACGGGGTTAAAAAGGAATGCGATTATAACAGCAGCGATAGCCATAATTGTAAAAGATGATATACCCAAATAATTAGTTAAATATTTGGTCGTAGCAAGAACAAATACCACAAAAAAACTCCCCAAAAGCCCAG
>JBNAVX010000120.1:0-6909 GCA_049700155.1 Thermodesulfovibrionales bacterium | reverse complement strand
ATCTACATTATCATTTCCCCTCTAAAAAGAGGGGTGTAGGGGTGTGTAAAAAAGGATATGCAGGTTATCCTAAAAAACTTATTTTGGACAAGAAAGACAGGACTTTCAATTATATCCTGAATCCTGCGTGAAAATAGCCGAGGCATCTTGCCTCGGATCAGGTCAGGCAAGATGCCTGACCTATTTTCGTTGTTCGCAGAAACCTAATTAAAAAGTAGGTTTCTACGATAGGTAATAAATATAATACATTATGCCAGAAAACAGCAGATTTAGTAGCAATTTTGGATTTTGTATTATCATATATTAAATAATGACGCAGGATTCAGGTTATATGTATGGTATTATAGAACGGATTTTGAGATTTGAAAATCGCCCCGCATTCTCTCCACAAAAGACTGGACTACCAGAGTTGCCTGAAAAGATAAAGACATTAAAAAACAGAGGAAGAATCCGTTAAAAGAAGAGATACACAACTAAGATATATTCACTTTTCCTGTATAATTCAAAACACTTATTGTCTTTGAATTCACTCCATCTGAAACAGTCACTGAACCTCCTCCGCCTGTTGTTGGTTCACCAAGAGAATTAAAAGTGACTGTAAAATTATTGCTGATCGTTACTCCTGAGGGGAGCTGTCCAGATGGATCCAGGCTGTCTGAAGGTGATGCAGGATTAGAACTGAATGTATAGACTGAAGAGCCTGCAGTAAATGTAACGGTCTTTAAGACCCTGTTTGCCATTGCAAATTCCTGTGCATAGCGGATGTCTGAGGCAATCATATATGCTGCTCCTTCAACAGAAGACCTTGAGGTTGTAAGAGTAATATTTAATTTTGGTATCACTATTGCTGATAGGATACCGATAATTACAAGCACAAGGATTAACTCTATGAATGAAATGCCTTTTGAATTTAGGATTTTGGGTTTCGGAATTCGGAATGTGTGAAAGAAATTCCAAATCCCAAATTCAAAATTCAAAATTTCAAAATCCGAAATCCGCAATCCACATTCCTCATTTCTAACTCCTTTCATCATCTTCTGAAAAGAGAAACCATGTCCCACCATGGCAGGAATACTGCTAATGCGAGGAAAAGGACTACTATGCCAAGGAATATTGTTAATGTGGGTTCAATATATGTTGATAGTCTTTTAATTGCATTATCTACCTCTAAGTCGTAATACTCTGTAACTCTCATCAGCATCTCATCAAGAGTCCCTGAAGATTCTCCTATAGAGACCATCTGAATCACAAGTGGAGTGAATCTTCCGCTCTCCTTCATCGCATCATTCAGACTCTTACCCTCTTTTACCTTTTGACCTATCTCCATAATTGACTTTGAAAGTATGACATTATCAATCGTTGAAGATGTTATCTCAAGTGTCTGAAGAATCGGGACACCACTACGGTTTAATAAGACAAATAGATACGAAAAGCGTGAAAGTGCAATCTTCAGAAAAAGGACTCCGAATATCGGTATCCTTGTCTTTAATCTGTCCCACAGATATTTTCCTTTTTCTGTGTTTATGTAATACCTTATAAAAGTCGGGATTCCAATAAACAGTATTAAAATAATGTACCAGTATGTATGGAAGAAGTTATTGATGCCGATCATTATTCTTGTAGGTAGAGGGAGTGGAGTATTAAATCTTGCGAACATCTGCGCAAACCTCGGGATGACAAACGTAATCAAAACAGTGAAGGCAATGACCAGTGAAAGAATAACTATCTTGGGATAACGCATTGCCTCTTTTACCTTCTGTCTTGTCTTCAACTCCCTTTCTGCAAGCGTTACAAATCTGTCCAGTGACTCTCCAAGCCTTCCAGATGTTTCTCCTGCCCTGACCATATTGATATAGATAGGTGAAAAGATATCAGAGTGTCTTGAGAGGGCTTCATAGAGTGAACTGCCTCCTTCTACCTGACGGCTGACATCCTCTATTACTGGCTTTAATCTCTTATTCTCTGCCTGCTCTGCAAGGCTTTGAAGACCTGTAAGAAGAGGAAGACCTGCTTTATATAAAGTAGATAGTTGCTGGCTGAAGAAGATGAGTTCTTCCATCTTTACCTTTTTAAATCTTTTAGAGAAGTCTGACAGGAATGAAGACAGGTCCCAGCTCCTGCCCGTGGCAGATTCCTCGATCATGATAGGAAAGTAACCCTGCTTGAAAAGCAGGTCACCTGCAGCCTGTGGAGTAGGGGCATCAATTACTCCAGATATTGCCTGTCCATTTCTATCCCTGACCTTATATCTGAAGTTGGGCATAAAATCTTAATAAAAATTTAATGACAACCTAATAACAATTAATTCGTTATCCATAATTCAAAACTCAAAATTCAAAGATCAAGACTCAAGACTATTTAACCAAGATAAGCTTTAACCCTTTCCAGCAATTTATCCATGTCAAAGGGTTTTGTGATATATTCATTTGCACCTGTTTCCAGACCTATTATCTTATCTTTCTCCTGTGCCCTTGCTGTAAGCATTATGATAGGGATGTTTTTGTACTTCTCATCAAACTTCAACAAGCGGCAGACCTTATAGCCATCTAATTTTGGAAGCATTATATCAAGGAGAATTAAATCAGGATTTTCTGTCCTTGCTAAATTAAGTGCATCCTCTCCATTGTGTGCAGTTATCACATTAAACCCTTCCATCTCCAGCTGGAAACGTATGGTCTCAACTAAATCAAGCTCATCATCCACAACTAAAATCTTCTTCTGGCTCATATTACCCCCTTAGTCTTTCTTTTGCCTTCCTGAAAAGTTCTCTCTTAGAAAATGCCTCTTCAGGATAGGTAGCCATACCCATCTTAATGATAGGCGGTTCATCCTTGCCATTGATGAATCTCTTCTGAATCTCCTCTTCAAACCTCTGACGGATTACCTGAGCACCTTTACTATCTGTATCACACATGGCAGCCAGTATCTTTTCCTTCTCTCTCTTTAGCACAATATCAGCACTCCTGCAAAAAAATTTCTTTGACAATTCATCTAATTGTCTCAATATATTATCTTTAATATTCTGGTCTTTTTCAAAGACTTCTATTAGAAATAGAGTGAGGGGGGTATGGTTCTCCATAGACCTCTGGAATTCTTTATCAAACACAGAACGGAAACGTAAATCTCTCTTTTCCCCTTCTGAGATAGGTAATGTGAATGTAAAGGTGCTTCCTTTTCCGAGCTTACTCTCAACCCATATTTTCCCATGACCTGCTTCAACAAGCCCCTTTGTAATTGCCAGACCCAGACCTGTCCCCTGTACAGTGCGAGTAAGTGAGCCCTCAACCTGATGGAATTTTTCAAAGACTTTATCAAGTTGATCTTCAGGGATACCGATGCCAGTATCTTTTACAGAGACAGCCACCATCTTTTCATTAAAAGGTCTTGCAGACACACTTATAAAACCTCCTTCTGGAGTAAATTTTAAAGCATTTCCTATCAGATTTGTTAAAATCTGTTCAAGCTTTTCCCTGTCTCCATAAACATTGGGTATGTCTTCAGGCACATCCATCAAGAGATTGATAGACTTTGCATCTACTTGTGCTTTAAATGAGGATAAGGAGAACTCTATTGTACCTCTCAGACTTATCTCTTCAAAGTTCATCAAGATCTTTCCTGATTCTATCCTTGAAAGGTCAAGAAGGTTATTAAGCAAATTTGTAAGTCTGTCGATGTTCCTTTCTGCCATCTGAAGAAACTTTCTCTGGTTTTCATTAATCTCCCCTGTCTTCCCTCTCAGGATTAACTGGACAGCATTCTTTATAGAGGCAAGGGGTGTTCTTAGTTCATGAGATGCGATAGAGACGAATTCAGACTTTATCTCATCAAGCCTCTTTAATTCCTTATTAGCCCTTTCCAGCTCAGCAGTATATTGCCTGAGCTGTTCCTCTGCACGTTTAAGTTCTAACCTATCTTGTGCTTCACGTATTGATGTCATAACTGCATGTGGTAGCCTGGACAGGTTATCTTTCAGAACATAATCATTTGCCCCGCTCTTGAGTACCTCAACTGCACGCTCTTCACCGAGTGCTCCTGTAACAAGGATGAAAGGTATATCTGGAAAATCATTCTTTACAATTTTTAGTGCTTCTAAACCATCAAATGAAGGGAGCTTGAAATCAGAAAGGATGAGGTCAGGGCTAAAATCTCTGAGTTCTTTGATGAAATTCTCTTTTGTCTCAACCCTTTTTGAGATGAAGGAGATATTGTTCTTCCTTAATGAACGCTCTATCAGTTCAGCATCAATAGATGAGTCCTCAAGCATCAGTATATGGAGTTCTTTATCCATAATTTTTAAAATTCACAACTACATGTTTCTGTTTATATTTACCCTCTATTAAGAGGCTCACACTATCCTATTTCCCCTCTATTAAGAGGAGATAAAGAGGTGTATTGGTTTTTGCCTGTAAAAATCATATTTCCTTACACACCCCCACACCCCTCTTTTTAGAGGGGAGGTAAGGCTTAACCTATATTATTCATAAAATTCTTGGCAGATGCAGTATTTGAGCGGATTTAAATTCTTTCGAAGAAAGAATTTACCTCGGAGGCTCGATCTTAATCGAGCCGAGAATGAGCGAAAATACTGCATCTGCCAATTACCCATAAATTTATGAATTAAGTGTGTTACATTTCATCTTTTAAAATCATATTTGAAAAAGCCTCTACGACCTCAAAATCAAACTGTGTCCCGCTAAATTTTTTCAATTCTCTTATAGCATCTTCTTTGCTAACTCTTGGTCTGTATGGTCTATCAGATGTCATGGAGTCAAAAGTGTCAGCAACTGCTATTATCCTTGAGAGAAAAGGGATCTCAGTATCCTTAAGACCATCAGGATAACCTGTGCCATCTATCCTCTCATGGTGAGACCTTATTACAGGTAGAATATCTTTTAACTGACTTATTGGTCTGAGTATCTCTTCACCTTTTATAGTGTGCATCTTTATGAGTTCTATCTCCTGATCAGTCAGGTCATCATTTTTATCCAGGATTACATCGTAAGTTCCTAATTTCCCGATATCATGTAGAATGGCTGCTGTCCTTAATGTCTCTATCTCCTTTTCACTGAGTCCCATCTCCTTTGCTATAGCCACAGCATAGTTAGTGACTCTCTCTGAATGACCCTTTGTCCATGTACTTTTTGCATCAATAGCACTGATAAAAGAGCTGATAACTTCATCATGGAGTTTTTTTAACTCTTTGTATGAAAGGTCAAGGTCTTTTAGCATATTCAAAAAGGCGGTCTGGCTCATATTAAGCTTTTCTTTTATTTTTCTTACATCTGAGATATCTCTCACAATACCCATGCTCTTTAAATAATTACCTTTTTCATCATAAAATGCTGTTGTATTTATCACAACAGGAAGCCTTGTCCCGTCCTTTCTAAGGAGCTCGCACTCAAAATTTTTTCTGGGATATTTTTGACCAAATTCTTGAAGAGTCTCTCCAGGAGATGAAAAAATGTCCTTAAGCCTTTTTTTACCTACAACATCTTCTCTCTGGTAACCGAGCATCTCTAAAAATCTGTCATTTACTTCAAGTATAGCACCATCTGTTCCTGTGTAATAATAACCATCAAGGGTATTCTGGTATAGGTCTCTATATTTTTTCTCTGTTTCTTTATAAGCTCTGAGAAGTCTCTTCTTTTTATTTACAAGATAACCCAGGGCTGTGAAGACAACAGGGATTATGGCTACCAATATATATTCAATAAGATTGGGAACTTCCTGTGGTATAAGGAGGTGTTTAACAGGGTAAATAAATTCAATGATGATATAGATTATAAAAAACAGCCATCCTGAAGCTATAATAAAGATAGCAAGTCTTGATTTCACGTCTTTTTGTGTCTTCTTAATTCCTCCTTTAATCTCTCTATCTCCTCCTTGAGTTCTACCATCTTGAGTTCTCTATTAACAGCAATCTCATAGAATTCTTCAAGCTCTTTAAATCTTTTCTTAAGTTCTTCTTCTGCCTGCCTTCGGGCAGAGCGCTCTTCTACTTCTCGTAATGCCCTGTTTACTGAAGGCACAAGCCTCTGGAGTTTGTCTTTAAGGACATAATCTGTTGCACCCATTTTGAGTGTCTCTATAGCGAGCTCTTCACCTATAGCACCTGATACAAAGATGAAAGGTATCTCAGGACATTTTTCTTTAACAATTTCAAGTGCATGTGGTCCGTCAAAGGATGGGACATTATAGTCCGAGAGTATGATATGTGGTTCAAAGTCATTCAGTTCTTTGAGGAAGTCTTCTCTTTTTTTTACCACCTTTGAGGTAAATTCTATTCCAGCCCTCCTGAGTTCATTCTCAACTAATTCCGCATCAGCAGGGACATCCTCAAGTATAAGGATGCGTAATTGTTTTTCCATCAGTTATTGTTTAACCGTTATCTTATCGGTGGTTGATTAAGGAGTAGCCAGTAGAGACCTAATTCTGAGACTGCATCAACGAATTTGTCAAAATCTATTGGCTTTACAATATAACTGTTAACACCAAGCTGATAGCTCTCTATAATATCACGTTCCTCTGTTGAAGAGGTAAGGACGACAACAGGGATGGTCTTCGTCCTTTCATCAGATTTAATCTTTTTCAGGACATCAAGACCGTCTACCTTTGGAAGCTTCAAATCAAGAAATACAACCTTCGGCTTATCATTTACATCCCTGTCTGCGTATGAACCTGTCCCGAATATAAAATCCAGTGCCTCTACCCCGTCTTTAGCAATATGCACCTTATTAGCAAGGTTATGTTTCTTTAAAGCCCTTATTGCGAGTTCTGCATCATTCGGGTTATCCTCTACCAGCAGAATCTCAACCTCTTTTAGCTGATCCATAATACCTCCTGATTTATTTACTCGTATTGTCAAAAGTTTTTAAGTAAATTCTTTAAATATCCTTTATCTTCAATGGG
>JBNAVX010000119.1:0-7146 GCA_049700155.1 Thermodesulfovibrionales bacterium | reverse complement strand
AATCCGCTCGAATACTACATCTGCCAAAAATTTTATGAATAATATGGGCTAAAAAGAGGGGTGAAGGGGTGTGTATAAAAGGGGTGTGTAAAAAAGAGTATAAAGTTTTTCTAAAAACTTTTTGGACAGATATGTGGAAATACAAATAACTTTTGATATAATGTTTCAGGGAGTTGTCTTCAATTTTATAAAAAGAATTTCTGGATTCCGCATCAATTGCGGAACAAGATAAGAAAAATGGGAGGTTAATTTATGGGAGAAAAAATTATCATCTATGGAAAGGCTGGTTGACCTTTTACAGAAAAAGCCAGGCTGGCATATGGGGATAGGGCTGAATATTTTGATGTAAAACTGGATAGTAATAAATTGAACGAAATGCTTAAATATTCAGAAGGCGTAAGAAAAGTCCCTGTTATCGTTGAGGGAAATAAAGTAACTGTTGGTTACGGAGGATATTGAGGTATCTGATAGCCGATAGTTCATCGGCATTTTAAGAATATTAAATGGATATTAAATTAACCACGGGAATAACCTTTCAAATCTCTGAAGATGAAAACCTACTTGAGGCATTGAAAAAGAATGGAATATACCTCGTCTCTTCATGTGGAGGAAAAGGAGTATGTGGCAAATGCCGTATCAGGATCCTTGAAGGAAATGTCAGGATCGCTTCAACAGGTAAACTCCAGCCAACTGATATTAAGTCAGGTTTTACTTTAGCATGCCAGACATTTCCTGAAGAAAATCTGCTCATTGACATTCCAAAGGAATCAAGGCTTGTCATCGGTGAGAAGATTGCACTGTCAAGATCAGGTGACCTTCTTGAATTGATTAAGTCACTTGGTGCAAGTATCTCTTCAATGGTAAGGCAGATTGCATTAACTTTACCCCCTCCCTCAATTGAAGATAATACCAGTGATCTTGAAAGACTCAGAAGGTCTCTAGAAGAAAAAGAGCTAATAGGAATGAGATTTGATTATAAATTTGTATCATCCCTTGCAAACTCATTAAGGGATTTCAATTGGAAAGTCACCCTCGGATATACTGTTGGTAATGATATTGTTTATATATATCCTTCAGAGATTAAGAAAGGAAGATATGGTCTTGCAGTTGACATAGGAACAACTACTGTCGTGGTCTATCTTGTTGACCTTTTAGATGGACTCCTTATTGATGTAGGTTCAACTTATAATTCACAGATGAGATATGGAGATGATGTAATTACCCGTATTGTCTATGCCACAGAAAGTGGCGGGCTCAATGAACTCAGAGACGCAGTAGTTACAGATATTAATGACCTTACATCAACATTATGTGAAAGACACAAAATTAAAAAAGATGATATTGAATCTGTTGTTATAGCAGGAAACACCACAATGTCTCATATCTTCTGGGGACTGAATCCTACTTATATAAGGGAAGAGCCATATGTGCCAACAGTAAATTTCTTCCCGAGATGGAGGGCAGAGACTGCAATACTTAGAGTAAATCCAAGGGCTCCTGTTTTTACCCTTCCATGTGTTGCAAGTTATGTAGGAGGAGATATTGTTGCAGGTGTTTTAGCCTCAAAGATGCACAGAAAGGATGAGATAGCACTCTTCATGGATATCGGGACAAATGGAGAAATCGTTATAGGAAACAAGGAATGGCTTGTGACTGCTGCCTGTTCAGCAGGTCCATGTTTTGAAGGAAGCGGAATAAGACATGGCATGAGAGCAACAGAAGGGGCTATAGAGTCAGTAAATATTGACCCTGTAACTTTAGAGCCATGGCTTGGTGTGATTGGAAGTGTAAACCCTACTGGTATATGTGGCTCTGGTATGATTGATGCTATAGCAGAGATGTTTCTAAAAGGAGTAATTGACCAGAAAGGAAGGTTCAATAAAGAACTAAAAACAGACAGGATCAAGGAAGGATTTGAAGGACAAGAATTCGTTTTATACAGAGACAACAGTAGAGAGATAACGCTTACAGAAGTGGATATAGAAAATATCCTCAGAGCAAAGGCAGCAATATATGCAGGTATTTCCCTTCTCTTAAAAGAGGTGGGAATTGGATTTGACGCTATAGACAGAGTTTATATTGCTGGCGGGTTTGGGAATTACCTTAATGTAGATAAGGCAATTATTCTTGGAATGTTGCCTGATATACCAAAAGAAAAATTTTCTTTTCTGGGAAACGCCTGTATTACAGGTGCGTATTTATGCCTTCTTTCTAAAGAATTAAGACAGGAGGCAGGTATTATCGCCTCAAAGATGACATACATAGAACTCTCTGTGTCAAGAGGCTTTATGGAAGAATATATGTCAGCCCTTTTTCTGCCCCATACTCATATGAAGCTCTTCCCTACTGTTAAAAAACTGTTATCCAGTAAAAAGGCATAAGATAGTTGAGTGATTTCAATGGAGAGGTCCAGAAGAAAGCAGACTCTCTATCTCTTTCCTGATGATTGAACTCGGTATCCCACCCTGTATCCTAAGAACACCATTTATCAGCACTACAGGTGTATTAATCAACCCCATATTTAAAAGCCTCCTTATGTCATCAAATTCTTCTTCATCATCCATAAAGAGGTCAATATATTCTACATATACAATAGATGGGTAAAAATAGTTCATCTCTTCTCTGAGTTCCTCTGCAAGTTCTCTATTTGTTAAAGAATATTCAAACTCACCTCCTTGAAATACAAGCTCTTCTAATGGATTATCAAGAATCTGGATGTGAACCCTTTGAAGCATCTATTTACCTCCCTATTTATCTCTAATTTATCTCTAATAATATATTATCAATAAGACGAGTATTGCCTATCTTTAAGGCTATCGCAAGCAAGACCTCTTTTTTTATTTCAATAATTTCAGTTAAAGTATCCGGGTCATATACTCCTGCATAATCAATAGCAGACACCATTGGCTCTTCTAATAATTTTTTATGCATAAAGTCCTTAATATACACTCCATCCTTTATCCCAGATTTTATAATATCAGAAGTTTCAACAAGACACTGGTATATAATCTTTGCAGCCTTTCTCTGTTCATTATCAAGGTATATATTTCTTGAGCTCATTGCGAGACCATCTTTTTCTCTAATAGTAGGACATACGACTATATCAATATCCATATTAAGGTCTTTTACAAGCCTTTTAATAATAACACTCTGTTGAAAATCCTTCTGACCTAAATATAGAATTTTTGGTTTAACAATATTTAAAAGCTTCGCCACAACAGTCGCCACACCTCTGAAATGTCCTGGTCTAAATGCACCACATAGTCTTTCTGAGATCTCATGGACCTCTACATAAGTAGAAAATCCTTCTGGATACATAGATGACACATCAGGCATAAATATAGTATCCACATCTTCTTTCTTTAGTTTTTCAATATCTCCCTCAATATCCCTTGGATACCTATCAAAGTCCTCTGAGGGTCCAAACTGGATAGGATTCACAAAGATACTTACAACTGTTATGTGATTTTCCTGTTTAGACCTTCTAACAAGGCTAAGGTGACCTTCATGGAGGGCACCCATAGTTGGTACAAAACCTATCGTCTTTCCTTCACGGATAAACCTTCTTGATGTCTCCTGCATAACACTCGGAATCCTTATTATTTCCATAATGAAATCTCTTCCATTAATTCATCAAGGATCTCTTCTTCCCTTATCTTTTTAATAATCTTACCCTTTTTAAAGAGGACACCTATACCTTTACCCCCTGCTATCCCGAGATCAGCCTCCCTTGCCTCACCAGGTCCATTTACAACACAACCCATGACTGCAACCTTAATCGGTTTTTCAATATCTCTGAGTCTAAATTCAACCTCATCAGCTATTTTTCTCAAATCTATCTTGCATCTCCCACAGGTTGGACATGATATAATCTCAGCACCTTTCTCCCTTAATCCCAGAGACCTTAATATCTCATATGCAACCCTCACTTCTTCTTCAGGCTCTGCTGTAAGAGAGACCCTGACTGTATCTCCTATGCCTTCTGAAAGCAATATACCGAGTCCGACAGAACTCTTTATTGTGCCTGTAAATGGTGGACCAGCCTCAGAGATACCTACATGGAGTGGATAATCAAATTTTTCAGAAAACAATCTGTATGCATTTATAGTAGTCAAAACATCAGAACCTTTTAAAGAAACCTTGATATCTGAAAAATCCATATCTTCAAATAGTTTTATACTCATTTCAGCACTCTCAACAAGGGCTTCAGGTGTTGGGTGAATATATTTTTTGCGTAACACCCTATCAAGTGAGCCTGCATTTACTCCAATCCTGATGGGAATTCTTCTTTCTTTTGCAGCCTTAACAACTTCTTTAATCTTCCATCCTGGTCCAATATTTCCTGGATTAATCCTTATACCATCAATTCCCTGGTCTATTGCTTCCAGTGCGAGTCTCCAGTCAAAGTGTATGTCTGCTATAATTGGGATTTCAATCTCTTTTTTTATTCTACTTAATACCTTTGCAGACCTCATATCAGGAACAGCAACTCTTATAATCTCACATCCTATCTTTTCAAGAGATTTAATCTGCTTTACAGTTGATTTTATATCTGCTGTTTCTGTCTTTGTCATTGACTGGACAACAATCGGGTTTCCGCCTCCCACAGGCACCCTACCAACATAAATCGTCCGGGTCTTTTTATGAACTTCTTTTTGTCTTCTCTCTGTCTTCTTCATTCTTCTTTTTCCTGTATGTCTCCACAGCTATCTGGTGTTCACCAGGAGTGACAGAAAATTTGTGAGTACCATCATTATTAGAAACAAAAAATATATAAGGCACGTTTGCTGGATAAAGGGCTGCCATGATCGACTTCATACCAGGTGAAGCTATAGGACCTGGAGGAAGTCCCTTGATTATATATGTATTGTAAGGTGTTTTCCTTTTCAAATCCTTTTCAGTAATCTCTTCCCCAAACCTTTTTATCCCATAAATACAAGTGGGATCAGCCTGAAGTGGGATATGCCTCTTGAGTCTGTTATGATAAACAGCAGATATTAAAGGCCTCTCTTCATCCACCTTTGCCTCTTTCTCAATAATAGAGGCAAGTGTCAGAACCTCTCTTTCTGAAAGACCAAGTTCTATTGCTCTTTCCTTAAGATTGTTAGAATATTTTTCTCGCATTCTATTGATCATAAATCCTACAACCTCTTTGGGATCTGCTCCCTTTGGTATCCTGTATGTATCAGGAAATAGATAGCCTTCAAAAGAAGGGGCATCAATATTATAAGAAGTAAGAAATTCTTTATTAACTGAAAGTCTCATAAAATCATCCTTTTTAATTATGCCTTTTTCTGAAAGTTTTTCTCCTATCTCTATCAGGGAATCTCCTTCAATTATGACTACTTCATATTCAATTATCTGTCCGATCCTCAGTTTATTAAGAAGCTCAAGAGGGCTTATCGAACCATGGATAGAATAATATCCTGCTTTTACCTTTCGCTCCAGACCAATCATCCTACCAAGTATAAGGAAAAGAGTCTTATTTCTAACAAGTCCTTCTTTTGATAGAATTCCAATAACCTGCTTGAAAGTAACACCTTTTGGTATCTCAACCTCAATAGTCTTATCTCCAATTTGGAAAGGGGTTAAAAGGTCAGAAGCTATATAAATTAAAACTACCAAAAATGTGACAATCAATATGATTGTTAAATTTCTTTTCATCTTTTTAGAATGCCAGAATAGACAAGTCATAGTCAATTAAAGCGAAGTTTTTCTTGAATAATAAGTGCCTGATGTATAGAATTATCCGTATGAAAGTTTTAAAAAATAAAAGAGAAATACAGTCTTTTTTGAAAGTTTTAAAAGGACGTGCCTCAGGAGGAAGCACAGAGATCGAGAACAATGTGAGGGCTATCCTCAATGATGTCAGAAAAAACGGTGATAAGGCAGTCATCAGATATACAAAGAAATTTGATTTGCTGGATGTAAAAAGCCTCAGGATATCCTCTGAAGAGATTTCAAAATTCTCTAAAATGGCTGAAAAAGAGGTTGTAAATGCATTGAAAATCTCAGTAAAAAGGATCAAGAGATTTCATGAGATGCAGAAAGAGGATTCATGGTCATTTTCAGAGAATAACGATATACTCGGGCAAATAATAAGACCGATTGAGAGAGTCGGGGTCTATGTCCCCGGTGGAAAGGCATCATATCCATCCACTGTCTTGATGAATGTCATTCCTGCACAGGTTGCTGGAGTTAAAGAGATAGTCATCTGTGTGCCTACACCAAAAGGAGAGATAAACCCTTATGTAATGGCAGCGATAAAATTGCTTGGTATTAAAGAGGTATACAGAATAGGTGGCGCCCAGGCAATCGGTGCAATGGCTTATGGAACTGAGACGATAAAAAGGGTTGACAAAATCGTAGGACCCGGTAATATCTATGTGGCTACTGCAAAGAAGATGGTCTTTGGAGAGGTTGATATTGATATGATCGCAGGACCGAGTGAGATCTTGATTGTTGCAGACGATTCTGCAAACCCTGAATTCATCGCATCTGATTTACTCGGACAGGCAGAACATGATGAGCTTGCATCACCTGTATTAATCACTAATTCCAGAAAACTGGCTAATAGTGTAAATAAAGAAGTAGAAAAACAGCTTTCGATCCTCAAAAGAAAAGAGATAGCCTCCAAATCCCTTTATAATTACGGAGCGATAATAATCGTTAAAACCATCAAAGATGCTATAGAGCTTTCTAACTCTATCGCACCTGAACACCTCGAAATCATGACTGAAAAACCCATGGACCTTTTACCTCTGATTAAAAATGCAGGCGCTATATTTCTTGGGCAATGGACACCTGAGACAATAGGTGACTATTCAGCAGGTCCCAATCACACTCTTCCAACAGGAGGAACAGCAAGGTTTTTCTCACCCCTTGGAGTTTATGATTTTATTAAACGCTCAAGCCTTTTGAGATTTTCAAGAGATGGTTTTATGAAACTTGCAAAGACAGTCAGAACAATCGCATCAGCCGAGGGCCTGGAAGCACATGAGAGGACGATAAGGATAAGGGAAACTTTATAACTAATGTATATCTAATTTTACTTCAAAAGATAACTTTTATAGCTATTTATCCAATTTTTTTGTTACGTAAAAATCATTCTTGCACATATGGGAAACTATTTGTGCACATGACACA
>JBNAVX010000118.1:0-7340 GCA_049700155.1 Thermodesulfovibrionales bacterium | reverse complement strand
AGCGAGAATACTGCATCTGCCAGTTACTCATAAATTTATGAATTAAGTGGGTTAAATCTCATTAAGGGGAGGACAAAATGTCAAAAAAGATGCTGGGAAATATAATGAGAGAGGCACAGAAGCTTCAGGCAGAGATGATGAGGATGCAGGAGGAGGCAAAGACAAAGACTGTTGAAGCCACTGCCGGAGGTGGAATGGTCACAGCTATTGCCAATGGTGCAGGTGAACTTGTATCTTTAAAGATAGAAAAGGAGGTTGTTAATCCTGATGATATTGAGATGCTTCAGGACCTCATCATAGCAGCAGTGAATGAGGCATTACGCCGTGCTCAAGAAATGGTCAACGCAGAGATGTCAAAACTAACAGGAGGACTACAGATCCCTGGACTAGGTGGATTAGGAAACCTTTTTGGAAAATAATCAGCTATGTCACAGAATATCATTGAAAAACTTATAACAGAGCTAATGAAGCTCCCTGGAATAGGTAGGAAGACTGCACAGAGACTCGCATTCTTTATATTAGCTATGCCTGCTGAAGAGGCAAAAGATATATCTAAGGCAATAAATGAGGTTAAAGATAAAGCAAGGTTTTGCAACAAGTGTTTTAATATAACAGAGGATGAATTATGTAACATATGTAGAAATGGTTATAGAGATACAAGTAAACTGTGCGTTGTAGAAGAACCAAGCAACATCCTCGTTATAGAGAGGTCGGGTAGTTTTAAAGGTCTTTATCATGTATTACTCGGTGCACTCTCACCATTAGATAACATCACACCTGAAAAATTAAAGATAAAGGAGCTTATTGAAAGAGTTACAAAAGATGGGGTCAAAGAGGTAATACTCGCTACAAACCCAAATACAAAAGGAGAGATGACTGCTAAGTATATCAGGGAACTCCTGAAGCCTTTTGATATTAAGGTAACACGTATCGCATATGGACTACCTATGGGTAGTGATATAGAATTTGCAGATGAGGTAACCCTCAGTAAGGCAATTGAGGGGAGGAGAGAGATGTAGAGATCTTTTCATTCCACTTTTCAGCCTTATAAAGTATTTCTGACTCATCAGCAGTCATCAATTTTCCACCATTAATAACTATTTTCCCATTAACCATTACCCTCTCAATATCTGAAGACATCATTGAATAAACAATATGGGAGTAAATGTTATAGATAGGCATAAGATGTGGCTTTCTAAGGTTAACAATGACAAGGTCTGCAGATTTGCCTTTCTCAATACTTCCTGTAATACTCCCAAGTCCCAGGACCTCTGCACCCCACCTTGTTGCCATAAGAAGGACTGTCTTTGCATCAAGGACAGTAGGGTCTTCTGAATATGCCTTGTGGACTTTTGCTGCTGTAGACATCTCACTCAGGATATTAAGGTCATTGTTGCTTGCAGCACCATCTGTTCCGAAACTTACCTTTACTCCAGCTTTCAACATCCTCACAACAGGTGCGATCCCCGAGGAAAGCTTTAGATTACTCTCTATGCAGTGTGAAACACCCACGTTTCTCTTAGCCAGTATCTCGATCTCTCTATCTGTCAACCATACACAATGGGCAGCAATCACCCGCTCATCAAGAAAAGCCATATCTTCAAGATATTCTACAGGATCCATATTGTGTCTCTTTTTAATCTCTTCAGCCTCCCATTTTGTCTCTGATAAGTGTATATGGATAAGAACATCCATTGAATCAGCTACTTTCCTCACCCTTTTTAATGTATCTGAATTGCAAGTATAAAGTGCATGAGGGGCGATACAGGGGACTATTAATTCATCTCCTTTCCAGTCTCTTATGAAACTTTCTGCATTAGAAAAGTACTCATCTGAAGTACTGGCAGACTTTGTTGGAAAGTCAAGGATACCAACACCTAAGACAGCCCTCATCCCAATTTTTTTAGTTATTCTGGCTGCAGAATCTTCATAAAAGTACATATCATTATATGTTGTTACCCCTCCTTTCAACATCTCAAGGCAGGCAAGTTCAACCGCATCTGTTATGAATTCAGGACTGAGCCACCTGTTTTCTGCAGGCCATATATGGTTTTCGAGCCATTCTCTCAATGGAAGGTCATCAGCAATACCCCTGAAATAGACCATCGCAGCATGTGTGTGGGTATTGATAAGTCCAGGGAATACGGCTTTACCGTCTCCATTGATAATATTCTTTGCGGTATATTTTCTAAAGATCTCATTCTTTGTCCCAACATCCAGTATTTTAGAATCTCTTATGGCAATTGCACCATTATTAATAATTTTGAGGCTTTCATCCATCGGAAGGACATAATCCGCAGTAATAATATAATCAACATCAATCATAGCTGATAATTATGTGTCTTATTCTTCTCGAGAGTTAAATCCATAATAAATTTCAATGGCGATTGGCTAATTATTCTTTTCCAATCAACCTTTCAGCTATCTGAACTGCATTCAAGGCTGCTCCCTTTCTCAGATTATCTGCAACTACCCACATATTGATACCATTTTCAATGGACTCGTCTTCCCTTATCCTTCCAACATATGTCTCATCTCTGCCTGCTACATTTATAGGAGTAGGATATATATTTTTATGCGGGGCATCAAAGACTATTATGCCAGGTGCTTCTGAAAGGATTGCCCTTACCTCATTTGCAGTAATCTTTTTCTCTGTCTCTATGTTTATGCTCTCTGAATGTCCCCTGAATACAGGTACCCTTACAGTTGTGGCTGTGACCCTTATTGAATCGTCTCCCATTATCTTTTTGGTCTCATTCACCATCTTCATCTCTTCTTTTGTATAGTCATTTTCAAGGAATTTGTCTATATGTGGAAGGACATTAAATGCTATCTGATAAGGATAGACATTGCACTTCACCTCTCTGAAATTCAGGATATCTGTTGTCTGCTGAAGGAGCTCGTCCATCGCCTTCTGTCCTGTGCCTGAGACAGACTGGAA
The DNA here is from genome assembly GCA_049700155.1 of Thermodesulfovibrionales bacterium. GTDB lineage: Bacteria > Nitrospirota > Thermodesulfovibrionia > Thermodesulfovibrionales > SM23-35 > JACAEY01. The sequence goes on along the minus strand of JBNAVX010000118.1, from coordinate 4,399 downwards.
TGTTGTCACAACGACCCTTTTTATTTTTGCTACATTGTGTATCGGCTTTAAGACAACTACCATCTGGATAGTTGAACAGTTAGGATTTGCTATTATGCCTTTATGCCACTCAATGTCGTCAGGATTAACCTCAGGAACTACAAGAGGGACTTCTGGATCCATCCTCCACTGGCTTGAATTATCAATAACAACACAACCTGAACTGACCGCTACAGGTGCCCATATCTTTGACCTCTCTGCACCTGCTGAAAAAAGGGCTATATCAATCCCATCAAAGGAATCATCCTTAAGGATTTCAACAGAGATATTATTACCCTTGTATTCTATCTTCTTTCCTTCTGAGCGCTCTGATGCAAAAAGCCTCAGTTTTTCAACAGGGAAATCTCTTTCCTCAAGAGTCTGGACCATCTCTCTGCCAACAGCACCTGTGGCACCTACAACAGCAACCACATATTTATCTTTCTTTTTGAGCATCTCCGAATCCTTTCCTTCATCCATATAAAGTATTTTTGAATTTATCCTAATAAATTTATCATAAATCTTACTGGATGTTCTATTATTTATAAATAAGCTTCTATTACTGAATCCGGAACCCGAACAATGCCAATCGAAATGGAATAATAGTCCAGATGTGATCAAAGAACCTTGCTACATCAGCGATTTCTGTAGCAGGCACATAAATAATATCCCCCTGCCTGAGTGGCGCATTTTGTGTCATGTCTCTTTCTTTGAGAGTCTTATTTAAATCTAATACTGTATAATCTGGATTTGGATTAGAGGCTCCCCCTCTTATTAATAAGACGTTCTTTATCTTTGCATCCTGTGTAAAACCTTCAGCCTCAGAAATTGCTTCTATCACAGTCTTGGGTCTGTCAAGCAAGAATGCACCAGGCTTATTTACTTCACCTAATACAAAGACCTTCTGGCTGCTGATAGATGTGACTATAACGCTGACCTGAGGCTCTACATAATATTTAAGTAGTCCTTCCTTCAATTTATCTCTGAGTTGACTTACACTGAGTCCCTCAGCCTTTATCTCACCAACAAGAGGATAATAAATCTTTCCATCAGGCAAAATTCTGACCGTTTTGCTCAAATCATCATGTCTGAATACTGATATCTCCAGTTCATCTCCGAAACCGAGGATATATTCAGATATCTCAATAGGTGGTATCTGCTGTTGTTCAGGCTGTGCCTCGTTCCGAACGAGTGCCTTATTAGTAGAACAGCCGAAAGAGAATAAAGAGACAAAAAGAATTAAAAGTAAAATATGTCTATTTAATAAATACATTTTTTAATCTTGAAAAACAAATTTAATATACTAAATTGTGTCTTCCAAAGCAAGAAAAATGACCTTCCTCATTTTCCCTTGTCTTACTGATTATTTATGAATAAAATAAAAAAAGGATAATGAAGGAAAAAATCTCAATTATCATTCCTACCTTTAACAGTTCTAAAGAACTCACTAAATGCCTTGAATCCCTTAAAAACCAAACCTTCAATAATAAAAATTACGAAGTAATCATAATTGACGACGGTAGCAATGATGACACAAAAGATGTAGTAGCAGAATATCCTGTTAAATACATCTACCAGAAGAATAGAGGTCCAGCCGCTGCAAGAAATAATGGGGTGACTCATGCACAGGGTAATATTGTCCTCTTTACAGATGCTGACTGTGAACCCCAACCCAACTGGATTGAAGAGATGATTAAGCCTTTCAATGATCCACAGGTTATAGGTGTTAAAGGTGCTTATAAATCCAAGCAGAAAGAACTAATAGCCCGCTTTGTACAGATTGAATATGAACATAAATATGAAAGGATGAAGAAATTTAAATATATTGATTTTATTGATACATATTCAGCAGGTTACAGAAAAGATGTTTTCATGAAATACAACGGATTTGATGAGAGATATCCAAGGGCATCAGTAGAAGACCAGGAATTTTCTTTCAGGCTTTCACAGGATGGTCACAAGATGGTCTTTAACCCGGATGCTGTAGTCTTTCATAAACATTCAGCAAGCCTTATGGGTTACCTCAAGAAAAAATATAAGATAGCATTCTGGAAGGCATTTCTACTGAAACGGCATCCGGGCAAAATTAAAACTGATACCCATACACCCCAATCTCTAAAGATCCAGATGCTTTTATCTCTTTTATCCCTAACAGGCATTGCAGGACCTGTTTATCAACAGATGTATTATGCATCAGCTTTTTCTCTTTTTATTTTTCTTTTAACCTGTATCCCCTTTGTTTTATTTGCCCTAAAAAGAGATCCCTCTGTTGCAATAATCTCACCTTTTATACTCTTTTTGAGGTCTCTATCACTGTCACTTGGACTGGGGGTGGGGATGATAAAGCACCTTAACCCACTTAATTCATAAATTTATGAGTAACTGGCAGATGCAGTATTCTCGCTCATTCTCGGCTCGATTAATATCGAGCCTCCGAGGTAAATTCTTTCTTCGAAAGAATTTAAATCCGCTCAAATACTACATCTGCCAAAAATTTTATGAATAATATGGGTTAATTCATAAATTTATGAGTAACTGGTTAATAAATTATGGAATCAACAAGATTTGTCTTTGGCAAGATCTGCAGTGCTTCCCTTAAGCAGGTATTTAAAAAATGTTCTTGCAGCTTTTATAACCCGTTTTGTTTCAGAAGGATGGAGAACGACTTGAGATATCTTTGAAAAGATGTAAGAAGGTCTCAAATAGAATGCCCTTCTGGCATAATCACAGAAATCAACAAGCTCCTTATTTGAAAGAACCGGGGTAGAGATAATACAATTATGAAGTCCACTCTCTGTAATCCATTTAGAATAATCTGTGGTCGTCAGATATCCATGCTCTTTTGCCCAGTCATAAGCCTCTGTTCCTGGATAGACCATAAGTGGGAAGAATTGGGCTGTATCAGGTCTGAGCCTTTTTGCAAATTCAAGTGTTTCCTTCATAGTCTGTTTTGTTTCCCCTGGATTGCCTACCATAAAACATGCATGTATAAGAATTTTTGCCTTTCGTGCATTCTTCATAAACTCCTGAACCTGCTGGAGTTTCAATCTCTTGTTTATATTGTCAAGTATACGCTGATTGCCGCTTTCTACCCCTATACAGAGGAGCCTGCAACCTGCCTTTTTCATTAACCTGAGTGTATCATAATCTATATCAGCACGGGAGTTAGTAGTCCATATCATCTCGATTCCTTCTTTTATAAGGAGTTTACATACATCCTGACAGTATTTCCTGTTTACTGTGAAAGTATCATCCTCTATAAAGATTTCCTTGACCTGTGGGAAATTCTCTTTTATGTATCTGAATTCTTCAACAACATTTTCCGGACTCCTGTGTCTGAACATATGACCGAACATTGTTTGTGGATAGACACAATATTTACAATGATGTGGACAACCCCTTCCTGTAACAATGGTAATCTCTGGATATCTGGTAATAGAGTAGAAATAGTTTTCCACCTTAAGATGTCTTTTATAAACCCTGCTTACGAATGGTATTTCGTCAAGGTTCTTTATTAGCGGTCTATCAGGGTTATGTATAACACTGCTGTTATATCTAAAAGTAAGACCCTGAACATTTTTCAGTCTCTTTAACCCTAATTTCGGACCTTCAGTACTTATAATATTTGCTAACTCAAGAAGTGTATAATCATATTCACGTCTTGCAATCGCATTGACCGATTCAGATAAATTTAAAGATTCTTCAGGAGTTGCAGACACATGCGTTCCTACGAGTACAATAAAAGACTCTGGTTGGATGTCTTTAATTGTCTCTGCAACCTTGATATCTGAGAAGATGCTTGGTGTGCTTGTATCAATTACAATCATTGAGGGTCTAAAATCTTTAACTATATTCTTTACAGTTTCTATATCATAGCCCTCAGCGGGTGCATCAATCAGTTTAACCTCATATCCAGCATCTTCAAGTACCCCTGTGGCATATGAAAGCCAGATTGGATAGTAAAGTGTCCCGCTCTTTATTACTGCAGGACTCCTCTGTGGACGGGAGAACCTTGGAAGGAATGGAGGATTAAGAAGAAGTATCTTTAAGTTGGTGCTCATGGGTTACTCAATTGCAAATTCTTCCTTCTCTAATTGTCTCATCTGTTTAAATATAGCACATATAATCTATTTAGAGAAAGGGCTGGCTAAATATGTAAGTAGCAAAAAGTCGTTTTTGAAGAAATTAAAAACTTAGAATCCTTATTATTATAACTTACCCCTAACCCATATTATTCAAAATATTTTTGGCAGATGCAGTGTTTGAGCGGATTTAAATTCTTTCGAAGAAAGAATTTACCTCGGAGGCTCGATCTTAATCGAGCCGAGAATGAGCGAGAATACTGCATCTGCTAATTATTCATAAGTTTATGAATTAAGTG
>JBNAVX010000117.1:0-7345 GCA_049700155.1 Thermodesulfovibrionales bacterium | reverse complement strand
AGAACATATCTTTGAACAGCTTATCTTAAGTAAGAAGGTTGAATGGGATGATTACCGTACAAAGGTATTCCCTTATGAGATTGAGAGGTACTTGCCAATTCTTTAATGCATTAATGTATCTGGTTCTATATGTACAATAATATCAACAATTGCTGGAAATTCTTGTTTAATCTCCTTTTCAATGTTGTCTGCAATTTCATGGGCTTTCTGAGTTGAAAGATCTCTATCAACAATTACGTGGAGGTCAAGATATACAGAATTAGTTGAACCCCTTGTCCTTATATCATGACAATCCTTAACACCATCAACACGATTAACAACATATCTTATTGCAGATGTGTCTATACATACTGTATCTACAAGGATATCTGATGCATCTTTTAAAATATGATAACCTATTCTTGCTATAAAAAAAGTTACTATAATTCCGACAATTGGATCAGCAAAGATATAACCTTTTTTTGTAAGAAAGAGACTTATAAGAACTGCAAAAGAAGTAAAGACATCGCTTTTTGTGTGCATTGCATCAGCTACCAAAAAAGGACTTGAGAGTTCTTTTCCTTTCTTTGATTCATATAACGTTACGAATATATTTATTCCTATCGTTATACACATCACTGTAAAGCTGATTGGAGTAACCGCTGGTCTATATCCCTCAATAAAGAAAAAGTAAATTTTTTTAAGAATTTGAAAACATGTGAGAAATATCATAAAAGAAATAATTATTGTAAAAAGTGTTTCATATTTTCTGTGTCCATATGGGTGTTCTTTGTCAGGAGGATGTGAAGCTATCCATGTTCCAATAAGTCCTACAATATTTGATATTCCGTCAAAGAACGAATGGAATCCATCGGACATCATAGCGACAGAATTTGTTACATATCCATAAAGGATCTTTACAGAAGCAACAAAAGAATTTAAGAATAGAGTATATAAAAGGACCCTCCTTACCTGAATGGATGTATCTTTTATCAAGAAAGTATTTTTTTCCACTGAAGCTCAAACTCTGAAAATTTGTTTTCTAATATAGATTTTCTCATATTTCTAAAAAAATTAAAATAGAAATGGAGATTATGAATTGTATTTAGCCTCATAGAGAGTATCTCTTTCGAAAGAAAGATATGTCTTAAATAACCTTTTGAATAATTTTTGCATGTAAAACAATCGCAATTGGGATCAAGTGGTTCACTATCAGTTTTATACTCTGTCCTTTTAATACTCACTCTTCCTTTACTCGTAAAGAGTGTTCCATTTCGTGCATTCCTTGTTGGCATCACACAGTCAAACATATCAAACCCAGACTTTACAGCAAATAGAATATCTTTCAGGTCACCTATTCCCATGAGGTATCTCGGCTTATCAGGAGGGAGAAGCGGTGCTGTGAAATATATTATTTCATACATTAGATCTTTTGGTTCTCCAACACTCAAACCGCCAACTGCATAACCATCAAAACCTATTTGCATAAGTTCTTCTAAGCTTCTCATCCTTAAATCTTTATATATGCCACCCTGAACAATGCCAAAAAGATACTGTGAGAATACTTGATTGCATTTATTATTTAATCTTACCTTACTATTATGATATTCCTTGCATTGTCTTGCCCACATATTAGTTCTTCTCAGTGATTCAAGTGTATATTCATACGATGAGGGGTAAGGCGTGCATTCATCAAAAACCATTGCGATGTCTGAGCCAAGCTTTGACTGAATTTCCATAGCTTCTTTAGGACCTAAAAAGTGCATTGAACCATCAATATGGGATCTAAAATGTACACCATTGTCCTCTATCTTTCTCAAAGGAGATAGACTGTATACCTGAAAACCACCGCTGTCTGACAATATTGGCTTATCCCAGTTTATAAATCTATGAATACCACCAAGAGCAGAAATAGTATCAGCACCTGGTCTGAGATACAGATGATAAGTATTACATAAGATTATCTCTGCACCCATTTTTTTTAATTCATCAGTAGAGATAGCTTTTACAGTTCCTGTTGTTGCTACAGGCATAAAGACTGGGGTATGAATAATGCCTCTTCCTGTTTCTAAAACACATGCTCGTGCATTACTTTCTGTATTAAGAATTCGAAAATTCATAAGGAAGTATAACATGAGGTAGAATAGAGTTGTGATAGTAATAAAAGGTTTTATTAGTATTAGATGCGGATTTTGTACTCTTTTATCTTTGACCTTAATGTATTTCGATTTATTCCAAGCGTCTTTGCTGCCCTTAGCTGGTTACCTTCTGTTTCTTTAAGTACAATTGAGATTAAAGATTTTTCGACCTCTGAAATAACCGAATCATAAAGGTTTGAACGCTCAAGCTTTGTGAGTTTCTTGAGATATCGTTTTAGTTTTTCTTCGAGAAATTCATGTATTGAACATGAACTTATTATTTCTGGAAGATGTTCCCTTTTTTCCATAAAAATATCTTTTTAAGAAGACTTCAGGAAGAATTAATGATATTATAATGAAATAAGAATTTTTATGTTATTAAATTTTTAAAATTTATGATTATAAATTTCTATTTCTAAAGCAAATCTTATACCATAAGTTTTAAATAAATTAAAAAAATATTTTCTCATAATTAAAAATCTAATATATAATCATTCATGAAGATTCTTATCTGTGGAGGAACTGGCTTCATAGGTTCACACCTTTCCGAATATTTAGTTAAGCAAGGTTTACAGGTGACTGTTCTTGCCAGGCATAAACCAAAAAGACTTATGCCTAATATGCAATTTATAATTGCTGATTTATTAAAACCAGAATTATTCAAGCAAGAATGGTTCGAGGGATTAGATGCTATCATAAATTTGAGCGGTAAAAGTATTTTTACAATATGGAGTAAAAAGAATAAGAAAGCTATATGGGATAGCAGGGTAGTCACAAATGAAAATCTTGTGAATTTTATTTCAAAACTAAGTCATAAACCTGCTGTTTTTATATCTGCTTCTGCTGTTGGTTATTATGGTGATAGAGGAGAATCTGAGCTCAATGAAGAATCAAACCATGGACAAGGGTTTTTATCAGACCTTTGTGTTGAATGGGAGAAGAAAGCAAAGGAGGTTGAGAAGTCAGGAATACGTTCGGTTCAAATAAGAACAGCACCTGTTATTGGAAAAGGTGGTGGACTTATGACACAAATCTTGAAATCTTTTAAATTTGGATTTACATTTATCTTTGATTCAGGTAATCATTGGTTTCCATGGATTCATATGTATGACCTTATCCATATTTATCATTTGGCTATTAAAGATAATACATTATCAGGACCAGTAAATGCTTGCTCACCTTATCCAACACGCTTTAGAGATTTTATATACCATATAAAAAAGTTCAAAAAAGCCTTTGTTATTTCATTTCCTTCGAAGGTTCTTAAAATTCTGCTGAGAGAAACAGCGGATGTGGTTCTTTTAAGTCAGAAGGTTATTCCCGAAAAATTATTGCAAAAAGGTTTTAAGTTTACCTATCTTCAATTGAATGGTGCATTAAAGGAAATATTTGGAACTGAATAAGAGATATGTTATAAGTTGGTTACTATTTGACTTTGCAAATTCGAGTTATTCCGCTGTCATCGCATCTGTTATCTTTCCTGTATATTATGTAAACTCAATTGTAGGAAACGAATCAGGTTTAGGTGACCTCTGGTGGGGTAGGGCTGTATCATTGAGTATGATGGTCGTTGCATTAAGTTCCCCCTTTTTAGGAGGGATAGCAGACTATAAAGGTTTAAGGAAAAAATTTCTCTTTTTTTATACCTTTATTAGTGTTTTGGCTATAGCGAGTTTCTCTATTTTAGACAAAGGTATGGTCTTTGAGGGTTTTATTATGATAGCATTAGCCAATATAGGTATGGAGGGAGGACTTGTCTTCTACAATTCCTTTCTGCCAAGAATAGCCCCTTTAGATCATCAAGGAAGGGTTTCAGCATGGGGATTTGGCGTCGGATACACAGGCTCAATTCTTTCTCTTCTCCTTGCACTACCTTTAATAACAAATGAAAAATATGGTGCTACATGGATTATGGTCGCAAGCTTTTTCATGTTATTTTCCATTCCAGCTTTTCTTTTCCTTCCATCAGACAGCAGGCATGAATTACCTGTTATTCAGGCAGGAATAAAAGGTTTTAGACACACTATATATGTATTAAGAGAGTTATGGAAGAGAAAAGAAGCGAGGAAGTTTCTCATTTCTTACTTCGTTTATGAAGATGGAGTGAATACAGTAATTGTATTCTCAAGTATATTTGCCTCAACAACACTTGGTTTTAAACCACAAGAACTCATAGTTCTTTACATGGTTGTTCAGATCTCGGCACTTATTGCGTCTTTTGTTATGGCAAAACCAATAGATGTAAAGGGACCAAAAAAAATAGTAATCATGTCCCTTCTTATGTGGACATCTGTGTCAATAATAGCCTTTTTTATACAGACAAAAACTCATTTCTGGATACTTGCATCATTTGCAGGATTAGGTCTTGGCACTATACAAGCAGCTACAAGGGCATTTTATACTCAGTTTATTCCTAAAGAACAAGAAGCAGAATATTTTGGTGTGTATTCACTTGTGGGAAAGTCATCTGCTATTTTTGGACCTCTTATTTTTGGTCACATATCCAATTTATTCGGTAGCCAGAGACCTGCTATCTTTTCTTTAGTTGTTTTTTTTCTTATTGGTATGATAATCCTCAAGAATGTAAGAAATGGTTCCCCAAATGTGAAAAAAGATTAATCAGGATAACTCTTTTTTCTGTTTAATACGCACAATTTAAGATTCATGCGTTACGGAGGGGGAGGGATTTGAACCCCCGGTGGAGTTGCCCCCACAACGGTTTTCGAGACCGCCCCATTCAACCACTCTGGCACCCCTCCAATTTTATTATTATAAATCAATGGGTTATATGGTTTATAACTCTTTACCGTGATAAAAATGTGATAATAAGACTATATTTTCTTTTTCTCTACTATGATTTTGCATGTTTAAATTATCCAGAATATTTACATCAAATCTAATAGACTCTGGACAATGGTGAGCATATCGTTGAGTCATTCTGATATCTTTATGGCCTAAGAGTTTTGCAATTGTGTATATATCAACACCAGACTGTGCTAAACGAGTTGCAAAAGTATGTCTGAGATCATGAAATCTGAAATTAGTGATCTTTGCTCTGTTAACTGCTGTTGAGAACTGTCTTTGTATAGTTCTTTTAGTCAATTGCTCACCGTTTTGGGTAAAGACATATCCATTCATACTAACAACTTTGCGTTTCGCTTTTAACAGCTCAATGATAGTATGGTTTAAGGGTACAGTTCTCTTTTCCTTGTTTTTCGTATATTGCAAAGTGGCAGTTTTTCTGAGCATATCGATATCTGTCCATTTAAGATTCATTATCTCTCTCTGTCTCATGCCTGTGTTAAGAGCAAATAATATAATATCTTTTAACCATTCCCTATCATAACAAGCAGTTAACAAACTTTCTTGTTCTTCGAAAGTTAGCCATCTGTCAATCTGGTTAACCACCTTTGGCATTTTTACTCTTTGACAGGGATTAAAGTTAATCCATTCCCATTCTTTGAGAGCAAGGTTTAAAGCATGGTTTAGACATATCATCTCGTGTTTGATGGTTTGAGGCTTAGCTCCTTCTATGCTTCTGAGAGTCTTATATTCAGCTATCAACTTAGGTGTAATTCTATCAAGTGTGAGCCCAGCAAAAACTTTTGACAGATGCTTAATATAGTTTTTGTCATTCTCGTAGCTCTCTTTGGTTTTATTAATTACTGAATGTTCTTTTAAATACCTGTCCATTAGTTCCTCAAAAGTATGTTGCTTTGACTCATCAAGATCAAACCATTTACCCTCAGTAATTTGTGTAAGTACCTTTGCATATATCTTTTCTGCTAATCTCCTATCCGTTGTTTCTGTAGAGCGCCTAAAGCGCTTACTGTTGACGGTAAAACACATCCACCACTTTTTTGAATCTTTTCGCCTGTATAGTCCCATATAAACTATCCTCCTTTCTTACACCAGTTTTGTTTTAGGTAAAGGGACTAAAAGGCTTGAAAATACCAGAGATATTCTATCAAACACTCCATAAAATTAAAACCTGTTACCCAGAACAACTTCTTTTGCATTTTTTATTATTTTCTCAACAGAGTCCTGTGTGTAGAGAAGAGAGTTTGATAGATTTCTGAGGCTTGTTTCTATGACGATTTCGCATTATAGTAGTATGCTGATAATTCTTCGGAATCTTAGACATATTGGGATAGGTTGACCTTTCAGCAATCCACTTAAGAATGTCACTCTCTCTGAATTTCAAAAGCCTTTTACTTAGTTTTATATATGGAATTTTATTTTTGGATGTCCATGAATATATGGTAGCCTTTGTTATGCCTAAGATCTTTGACAATTCTTCAATGTTAAATAAGCGCTCCATCTTCACAAAGGATGTGCTGAAGTCAGATGTGGGAACTCAACTTTCACATAAGCCGGTGTTGTATCAAGAGTATTTCCTTTATAAAGATTTCCATAGCTTCGCATGTAGAATTGTCTTTTCTGTAGCTGCATGACCTTATATGCAAGTATCTGCTTGCCTTCAATCTCCCTTACAGATATACCATCAACGAATGAAAGTATCGGCTGATACTTCCTGATTGTTGGTGATGAGTCCTCTATATACTGGGCAGTCTCGGGATGATTCACAAGCATGTAAACCCATGTGTTGATATTATCAAGGATGCTCCTTGCTGCTTCTTTACCTATCTCCTCTTCAATCTGTGCAACACTCTGTGTGTAGAAATGTATCCACACATTTGCTGCACCACCCTTATTAAACAGTTCCTGAATCCCTTTATATAACATGTTGTGTCCTTCATCTATATGAATGCATAAAGGAGGATTGAGTTTTCTTCCAGAGGCATAAAATCTTCCAAGCATACTTTGTATCATTGAGATCAATACCTTTCCGATAATATGGGCAGCCCTTCTTGCAAGCATCGAACCAGTGTTACAAAACAGTATACACGTTTTCCTTCTTCAAACCTCTTTATGAACTCATTGACAAGGCTTTTTCCTATAATCCTCCCCGTGCTTCCTGAGGTTAAAGCTGAAAGGGTAGTCCTCAGGGATGATGAGACCTTTGCAAAGAAGTCTGCTGGAGAGTTAAGGATTTGCTCGATATTATGGCAGACCTCCTGAGGGTAAATAAAAGACTTTACAAGGCACATCTTTTGAAGGAGAACTTTGGTCAGTTTTGGTCCTACGGGTCTAAGAAATGGGCGTTGAGGTTTTGGGAGAAATGGAAAAGCCAGCTTAAATGGCAGAGGCTTGAACCTTATAAGAAA
>JBNAVX010000116.1:0-7396 GCA_049700155.1 Thermodesulfovibrionales bacterium | reverse complement strand
GGAATGTCTAGACATGTCAGTGCATTATGTCTAAAGTCTATCGGCAAATTTGGGACAGTTATAAAAGTATTGACCTTTATAACTTTTTTTGTTAGAAAAGATATGCAAAATGTCAGGCTCGAAAATCCCTTTCAAAAACTCAGGCATCACACTTTTAGAGGTTATTATTGTTATTGCTATTATCGGGATTTTAACAGCTTTCGGAATACCTGAAATCAGCAGGTTCTCCGCAAATTACAGGGTTCGTTCTTCAGCAACAGAACTGATGCAGAATATGAAGCTTGCAAGGGCAATGGCAATAAAAGAGAATAGGAGATATCTGATAGTCTTTGATATAGAAAACCAGAGATATCTTATCGGATTTGATGGAGATGACCTTGATGGCGATGGTGTTCCTGATGGCGATGGTAACCTGATAACATTGGACAGCGATACCTTCGGAATATGCAAAGACAATGATAATGACAGACTACCAGAAGGAGATGTCTTTGTAAACGGAATCCCGGAATGTGTCAGGGTAGTAGATTTGAGAAAATATGGCAATAACATAGTTTTTGGTTATAACACAGGGACCATCCCGTCGCAGGGACCTAAAAAAACAACAATACCCTTAAGCGGCTTGAATTTCAAAGGGTCTCCTCCATCAGCAGAATTTGAACCAGATGGTTCAATGGATAAACTTGGTTCTGTTTATCTTCAACATACAGGTAAAGGGTTCAGTTATTGTGTAAGAATTAGTAATTCCTCAGGAAACATAAATATATGGAAATGGGATGGTGACAAGGACCATCCTGAATCAATCACATGGAATGAGGTGAGATGAAATCTTCTAAATGTAAAACTTTTAGACTTGTCCATTTTAAAATACACAATATGGCTGGATACCTCATAAACACAATGAATCGACAGGATAATTGTATGGCATACCTCTTTTTGTTAAAGTATGATATCTGGATTACGCTCATACATCTTTTTTGGGATACAAGATGTGGATTAATTTCAAAAGGTGTCGTCATTGTGTTTCTTCGGCATCCAGCCATATTTCAAGATATCTTGGACAGCAATGAAAATCTTCATCAATAAAAGTGGTATCACCCTGATTGAGGTTCTTATTGCAATTGTCATTCTTACAATTGGAATCTTAGGAGTAGCTATATTGCAATATATGGCTATAGGTGGAAATGCATTTGGGAGGGAGATGCAGATCGCTACCAGTTTAGGACAGGGTTTTTTAGAGATTATGCGTTCAACTCCATTCAGAGATGCTTCAAATAATATTAGTCCTATATTTCAGGAAGGTAATCATCCTACTATGCTGGATATATCATTTAATCCTGCCTTAAAGAACCCTGCTGGCTCAGGAGACCCAAATTATGAATCCACGACAAGGTCAGGAGGGACTGTCTTCACAAGAATATGGTGGGTTGTCAACAACTGCAGGGACTTAATAATAAATGACCCTGATCCTGATTTGCCTTTATGTGAGCCGTCTCCTCCAGCAACCTGTGCAAAGGATGCCACTCTGGACAATGTAAGCGCTATCTCTGTCAGGGTTTGCTGGATTGATAAGGATGGTGGAAGACATTCAGTAACCCTGAATGGAATTAAATGGGATGAAACAGCAACACCATAAATACCTTAAAGCATTATGCTTAAAGCGTAAACGCTGTTCTGAGTTAGTTTTTAAACATAACGCATTACGCACTACGCATTACGCATTACGCATCACGAATCACGCCTTTACTCTCATCGAGCTTATGATAGCTTTATTTATAGGTATGATAATAATCGGGACTACTTATGCTATATACATCTCCCAGCAACGTTCATTTACTTCACAGGACCAGGTCGCTGAAATGAATTCTACATCAAAGATTGCTATTGACATGATATCAAACGATATAAGAGAGACAGGTTTTGGTGTTCCAGATGACCTAAGAACAATACAGAGAAAGGCTGGTTGTCAGGGTATAAACGGATATCTACAGAAAATAAATATTGTAAACAGAAATGATGATACGGATGAGATAACTATCCTCGGTGGGTTTAGATTAGTCGGTAATATCGTATCTGATGTTACTGCAGGAACTACAACCCTGAAACTGACAAATACAGAAATATTGAACAACACAGATAGGTCATATATAAGCTTTGCAGGAACTGGTTTTGCAATAGTTAAAGATATAAAAGGAAATACCATAACACTCTTTAACAGTACTCCAGCTAACAAAGTCTATCCTTCAGGAACTCCTGTATATTTAGTTGAAAATATTACCTATCAGGTAACTAACAGAAAACTGCAGAGAGTTAGACGGCTCAATATCGGTAGTTGTGGAACAAACCCTGATATTGATGTTATTGCAGAAAACATTGATGACCTTCAGATAGCAGAAGTGGATACAGATGGTGATGGAACTACTGATAGAATCAGGATAAATCTCCTTGCAAGGGCACCAAAGCCTGACCCAAACTTTCAGGGTAAAGGAAACCCTCCAATACAGATAGAAGATCGCAAACACAAACAAACAAATGATGGTTTCAGACGTAGATGGTGGCAGATGGAGGTTGACCTGAGAAATAAAATATGACTATGAAACTAAAGACTCAAAACTCAAAATTCAGAATTCAAAATCCAGAATTTCAAATTCAAAATGAATACGGCTTTGTGCTCATCATCGCATTACTTGCTCTTCTCATTCTCACTATCATAGGTGTATTAGCCATTTCAACATCTACAACAGAGGTAATGATAGCAGGAAATACAAGACTCAGGGAGATGAACTTTGCAGGTGCTGAAAGTGGTCTTGAGATAAGTGACCCTGTTATTAGATTCATAGCCTTTCACAGCAGTTTTGGAAATTATGATTCAATAGTTAGAGATAAGGACCTTGACCAGGAGATCAGAAGTGGTAAACCATTTGAACCTGCTGACACATGTAATATCAATCCTGACCTTAGTCTAAATCTTGGTTCTATGTCAGTCACTGTGGATATAGACCGTATGTTTTCCTCTGCATGCGATGGAGTAGCAACAGAATACGCATCAGGATATGAAGGAGTAGGAATAGGTGGTAGTGGAAATATATGTGCATATTATAGAGTCAGCTCAATGAGCAGAAGTGCTCTTGGTTCTGAAAGTGTAGTAAGAGGATTCTATAGATATGTTTCGTATTAGTATGAAAAATGTATCTTCGTTATCTCTTATAGCCATTATATTGATTATAAATGTCATTCTGCCGAATATCTCCATATCTCAAGGCAGACATAATACTGAAGGCTGGGTTCAGGGGCAGGTGACTTCTTTCGGCAAAGATTACATATATATAGATAATAAGAGGTATCAATTTGATATTCTTCTGTCTATTAAGGATTCTAACGGAAATATTCTCGAACCAGTCGCATTGAGGAATGCTGAGATAGTGAAGATTCTCGAAAGAAATGGAAAGGCTATGAAAATAATAATTATGGAGTTCAGAAGATAATGCCATACTTGAAAAACAATGCTTTTATTATAGTAATCTTATCTCTGATTATCATAATATCTATCTTTTCAATCTATATTTCTACACATGCTGGATCTAACCTTTCGATCGGTGATTATACAGCCTATCCCCCTTTTATATCACAGCCAGTGCAACCTAATGTATTAATAATTCTTGATAATTCAGCAGATATGTATGAATTTGCATATAAGACACCCGGTAAGGGAAGTTTAAACACAGACCCTGATATGAGCTATAAACCCTCAAATGACTATTATGGATATTTTGATAACAACTCAATGTATAAATATGAGGGTGCTGGAAGATATTTTCAGATAGATGACACAAAGGAGCTTAATAGAAAGAGCTTCTGGTCAGGTAACTTCTTGAACTGGCTTACAATGAGAAAGATAGACATCGTCCGCAAGGTGCTTATAGGAGGTAAGACAATTAACAGGGCCTCTGTTAATCCAAGATTCTTAGTTGCATCAGGAAATACTGACAGAGACTTCTGGAAAAGTTATGAGAACCAGTTGTACAGAATATATTCGGATTCAGGAAATTCCATGATACAGATATGCGATAATTCATCCTGCAGCACAGGCATAACTTACAATATAAAGATATATGCAGGTCATCAGGACCCAACAGGGATTATTCAAAATACTTCTGAGATTATAAGATATGGTCTTATGTTCTTCAATTTAGGAGATAGATACGAGGATGGGATAAACAGAGATGGAGGTTACATCTCTGTTGAAATCGGTGGAGAGTTGAGAGAGATTGTTAACAGGATTGAAGACATAGAGCCTTCATCATGGACACCCCTTGGAGAGGCACTTTATGAATCTATCAGGTATTTCGAAGCAATAAATTCTGCTTATAACAATGGAATAAATTACAGTGAAAAAGACCCGATTCAATACCCTTGTCAGAAGAACTTCGTCCTTATCATCACAGATGGAGAGTCAACAAAGGACAGGAACTTGCCAGGGACATACTGGTCCGGAAAGACATCATCTGTAAGTGATCCGTACGGTTTTAGCATAAGGACCTTTATGGAAATGATAGCCTCTAATGAAGCCTATTCAACTCAGTGGGGTACTGATATTAATGCTGATGAGGGGACACTCTATCTTGAAGGTATGGCTTACTATGCACATACTTCAGACCTAAGGAGTCCTGATAAGGGGAAATCAGACATAGAAGGATTCCAAAATCTTTCTATATATACGGTCTATGTATTCGGTAACTCACCTTCAGGAAAGGAGCTTTTGAAAAAGACTGCTAAGTATGGAGCATTTAAAGATAAAAATGAAAATAATAAGCCTGATCTTAAATCTGAGTGGGACGCAGATGGCGATGATATACCTGATGCATATTTTGAGGTTAATAATGGAGAAGAATTGGAAGCATCTCTTGTAAGAGCTATTGGAGCAATCTTAAATCAGACTGCCTCTGGCACCAGCACTTCAGTCGCTTCTGTTACTGGTGAAGGCGAAGGTGCAATATATCAGGCTTATTTCTATCCAGAGAGATTTGAAGGTTTAGAAGAGAGGAGATGGCTTGGTTGCCTCCATGCCCTTTTTCTTGACCCATACGGAAACATCCGCGAAGATACTAATGAAAATGGTATCCTGGATTTTGAAAAAGAGAAATTACATAAGGACCTTATTATAGAGATTAGTTATGACCCTGTCGTAGGAGTGTCTGTTAAACGTTTTCTTGATGAAGATGGAGATGGAAAGGCTGACAACTTTTTTGATAGAGTCTCATTTGACGAAATCCATCCTCTATGGGATGGCGGAAAGAGATTGTGGGAGATGTCTCCTGAGGATAGAAAGATTTATACAACTATCAATGGATATGAGCTTGAAAGATTCCATAAAGGCACAAGAAGTTCTTTAAGACCTTATCTGCGTGCATCTGATGAAAATGAGGCAGAGGCTATAATTGAGTTTATCAGGGGAGTAGATAATCCAGTAGTTGGTAGGACTGCATATAAATACAGGGAAAGGAGTATAAAGATTGGGGGTCAGGAAAAGGTCTGGAAACTCGGTGACATTGTATATTCAACACCAACTGTTGTCTCAAGACCTATGGAAAACTATGACCTCTTATATGGAGATCAGACATACTTCAGATTCAGGCAGAAATACATCGGAAGAAGGCATGTTATTTATGCAGGTGCTAATGATGGTATGCTCCATGCCTTTAATGGTGGATTCTATGATATAAAGGCTCATGGGTTTTCAGGTGGGGGGAAAAAACTTGGTGAAGAGCTATGGGCATTTATACCAAGAGAACTCTTACCCCATCTAAAGTGGCTAACATACCAGAATTATTCCCATGTTTACTATGTTGATCTGAAACCCAAGATAGCAGATGTGAGGATATTTGCAGATGATAATACTCATCCTAATGGATGGGGGACAATATTAATATCTGGTATGAGATATGGTGGTAAGTCTATATCAACTGAAAAAGGTAGTCTCAGGTCAACATATTTCGCCATCGATATAACTGACCCAGAAGACGAGCCAAGACTACTTTGGACCTTTGATACGACTGATTCAGGTGTAACTGACCTTGGATTGAGTATGTCATACCCTGCTGTTGCAAAGGTTGGAGATGAGTGGTATGTGATATTCGGTTCAGGACCTTATAATTTTGACATATATTCAAATCCAAATGAATTTAAGAATGGAAGGATATTTGTACTGAAGATATCAGGAGAAAAAGGTATCGTATCTACATGGGTAGAAAATAAAAACTACTGGAAGATCGATAAGACAGTAGATGGCAAAAAGTTTTCTAAAGCTTTTATGTCCAGCCCTACAGCAATAGATGTTAACAATGACTATAGTGTTGATGCAGTCTATATCGGTGTAAATTACATTAATACTGATAAAGAGGCTTCTATGTTGAGATTGACCACACAGGGTTCAGAAGATGTCAGCAGATGGAACCTCTCAGAACTCTATACTGTTAATGGTTCTGACCTAAGCAGAAGGATCAATATCTCACCATCTATTGCATTTGATAACGCTGGACAGCTATGGATTTATTTTGGAACAGGACAGTTCCTTGGAGCTGATGACAGAAAACAATCTGGTTCAGGTGCATTTTATGGTATTAAGGAAAACTGCTGGGATGGAAATAGAGAAGGTTGTCCTAAAAAATACTCAAATCTTTTTAATGCAACGAATGTTGCTGTCTATTCTGGGGGCGATAAGATTGAGGGAACCGATAAAGATATAAGTAACTGGTCTCAGCTCCTGAACTATATGACATCAAAAGATGGTTGGGCAATTTATTTTGAAAAAATGCATGAAACTTATGATAACCTCTCAGAACCACCCGTGCTTATTCAGCATAGAGGAGAAATGGTCATAACCAAGCCATCCATAATCTCAGGAATCGTGACATTTACTACTTATATTCCAGAAAGTGATTTGTGTAAGACTGAAGGAAAGGGCAATATCTATATGCTGTTCTACGGAAGTGGAACTGCTTACAAATCTTATATATTCAAACCTGAAAAGATAAAAAAGACAGACAAGGTATCAAGGACAAGGTATCTTGGATACGGTTTACCATCGTCTACTGGATTTTCTATAACAAAAGAGGGTCAGATAAAAGGTTTTGTTCAGGTATCAACAGGAAACATCTATTCAATTGAAGATATTGATCTAAATGCCCCAAGGTCTAGTTACATAGGCTGGAAAGCTGGAGAAAGATAGATAGAATTAAAGATTATGAAAAGGATACCTCTAAGGCTTCAGGATATACCAGTAAAAAGATTTAAATAAATTAGCCCACTTAATTCATAAATTTATGAGTGAAGCTCCCCGACTTTAGTCGGGGCTTCACTTTCTTTGAGGGGCATAGCCCCTCAAACTCCCAAAAGGATT
>JBNAVX010000115.1:0-7398 GCA_049700155.1 Thermodesulfovibrionales bacterium | reverse complement strand
AACCATTGAGAATAGAGCCCTTAAGAGAATTTGCATAAAAGACTTGACAATACCCTGACAATAATTAATTGTTTATCTTTATTAAAAGTATTATTTGTATTTTTTGTAACTTGTATATTATCAGTTGAAGAATCTTTTGCCTTTTTATAGTAAAAGAGTCTATTAGATTTTTTTAAGGGATATACTTTAAACATCCCATTAAATATAAAAAATGGACGAGGGTTTTTCATTGCTGAATAAAACTCTTCCTCAAGTGTTGCTAAATCTTTTTCAGCCTGTGATTGGTTAACCTCTCTTATCTTCCCTTCATGGTGCATTCTTAGTAGATATCCAAGTATTATAGAGATAAGCACGATAAAAAAGATAGTACATATCTTCTTGAAAAAACCACGACACATAAGAAAATATTTTTTTATTAAATTTATAGTGAACATTTTTGAATAAATCTATTTATATGAAATTTTGAAAATTTTTAGAGATAGATTTTAGGGTATTTGCTTACCTTTGATCCTTTGGGGGCTTAAGGAACCATTTCTAATATGTCTTTTCATTTTAATTTTTAAAATCTTCATTAAACTTTATTTATAAAGGGGGTAAATAATTATACACAAAATCAAGAATTATTTCCACAATAATTTTAATTATCCAAAAATAGCAATATAGATTACGAGAAAGTTATGTTTCAACATTTCGTTGGAATTATTTTGTTTAATTTTTCTATTTGCATTTTTGCAACCGTATTTCTCTACTTGACATCAATATAATTTTCTTTTAATCTAAAACAAACAGTAAATATATAATATATTCTTATCTATCTGAATAAGAATTTTGTAGAGAGGTCCTAAAAACGGCGGACTGAATGGTTGATCGAACTGCCGAAGTTGAACCTTTCGCAGTTCGATTTTATTTTATGGGATTAATTTTATAAGCTAAAAATATCAAAGGAGGAGAAAATGCTAAAAGCAAAAGATGGTGATACTGTAAAAGTTCACTATACTGGGACACTTGAAGATGGAACGGTTTTTGATACCTCATTAGACCGTGAACCTCTTCAATTTACATTAGGAAGAGGACAACTCATAAAAGGTTTTGAAGATGCTGTTATAGGGATGTCTGTTGGAGAGACAAAGACAATCACGATTCCCTGTGATGAAGCTTATGGACCAAGAAGAGATGAGCTTATTTTAAAGTTTAATAAATCAGATTTCCCCCCAAACATTGAACCACAGGAAGGAATGCTTCTCGACCTCAGAAGTCCAGATGGAAGGTTTTTGATGGCTACAATCATAGGAATATCAGATGATTCAGTAATACTTGATGCTAATCATCCTTTAGCTGGAAAAGACCTTACATTTAAAATAGATCTTGTAGAGGTAGAGACATAGAAGTAAGATTTTAAAAATTTGAAAATACCAGATAACAATAAACTTTATACTTAATACTTATATACCTTTACTAAAATGTAAAACAAGAAGAAATCAAAGACCTCTGTATTCATGAGAGAGTTTATTCTATATTTTGTTTTTTGCAATAATAATTAGAAATAAGTTGGTATTATTAATAAGTGAATAAAGCCTAAAAGGAATAAGAATCGATTATTGACCCTATCCTTCCAAAATTTATAATAATAAAAATTAAACATTTAAAATATCATTAAAATAACAGTTATAAAGGAGGAAGTATGGATGCTATTGAATGTATTATGACAAGAATGAGTATAAGGAAATTTAAACCTGAGCCTGTGCCGATAGAACAATTGAAAAAAATCATTGAGATTGCAAGATGGAGTCCATCTTACAAAAATACTCAGCCATGGGAGGTTGTGATTGTTACAGGAAAGAAAAAAGAGGAGTTAACAAAGATTCTTGTAGAACTGCTTGAGAAGGAAACAAAGCCATGCCCGGATATTCCCGAACCAAAGTCATGGCCTGAAGCTCTGGAAAAGAGGATTAATTCTTTAATGAAGAAAAGGAGTGAGTTGATGGGAGTAGATATGTTTTCACCGGAAGCATTGAAAAAAGCAAAAATCGCAAATTTTAATTTTTATGGGGCTCCACATGGAATATTTCTATTTCATGATTCGTCTTTGAGTACTTGGTCTATTTTTGATATGGGACTTTTTGCCCAAAGCCTCATGCTTGCTGCTCATGCAAATGGCCTTGGAACTGTTCCCCAGGCATTTCTTACTGATTATGCAAAATATATAAAAGAGTTTTTAGAAATACCTGAATCGAAAAGGCTTGTTATAGGTTTTTCCATAGGTTACCCTGATTTGTCGTCACCTGTAAATCAGTTCAGAACTGATAGAGTAAATATAGATGAAATAGTTAGATTTATTGAATAAATTAAATTAAGTAAAGAAATGGTAACTTTTGCGGTTAGTGAAGAGAAGAATAGATGGTTAAGGAAGATGATGGAGGCAATGGGGATTTATGAAAAGGATATTATTGAGAAGTTTGTTAAATCATCAGGGAGAGGGGGTCAGAAAGTTAATAAGGCATCAACATGTGTATATCTGAAGCATATTCCAACCGGGATTGAAGTAAAATCTATGAAAGACAGAAGCCAGTCAATAAATAGATTTTTAGCACGCCGGAGGCTTTTAGAAAAGATAGAAGCATTATCAGGTAATATTACTTCCTATAATCTTAAAGTAGAAAAGATAAAAAAACAGAAATCTAAAAATAAGAAGAGGTCTAGGATAAAATACCTGAAAGGACTTCATGAAAAAGGGAGATGCACTTCAGGTTCTTGAATTCGATAAAATCCTTGATGCAATTTCAAAATTTTCTAATAGTGATGCATCTAAAAGGCACATACTTTCTATAACTCCTTTCAATAATAAAGATGACATAGAAAAAAGATTCAGGTTGATTCATGAGATACTTAGACTTTCTCATGATGGTATGCCCCTGAAGCTATCTTTTTTTCAGGACATATCAGAATTAATTAAGAAAATTAAACCTGAGGAAACTTTTCTCGAACCCAATGAACTTTTATCTATTCTTACAGTACTCAAAATAATATCCTCAATAATATTGCAATTAAAAGAAAAAGATGGGATACCTTTTTTGAAGGAACTAACAATTCATCTAACAGGTTTCCCAGAAATTCTTAAGCTTATTGAAGAAACTATTGATAATGAAGGAAACATTGTTGATAATGCTTCACCAACCCTAAATCATTTAAGGCACCAGATTAGGTTTATAGAAAAGAATATAAAAAAGAGGCTTGAAGAAATAGTAAGAGAGAAGAGAATAGTTACTTTTCTTCAAGATAATTTTATAAGTCAAAGGTCGGGAAGATGGGTTATTCCAGTGAAGATAGATTCAAAAGGGCATGTTCCTGGTGTTGTGCATGATATTTCAAGGTCAGGAGAGACAGCATTTATAGAACCACTTGAGATTATTGGAATTGCAAATGAACTTGAAAATCTGGTTGCTGAGGAGAAGGCAGAGTTAATTAGAATTTTGAAGTCTATAACACAGAAAATCCGAGCGGTTTCAGATGCTATTTTATCTCAGTATAACACTATTGTTTATCTGGATGTATTGAACAGCATTGCTCGTTTTTCTGATCATATGAAGATGAATATCCCTGAGATAAATAATGAATCTTTTATAAGACTTATTAAGGCAAGGCATCCATTATTACTACTCTTTGAAAAAGATAATGCACACGAAAAAGTTGTGCCATTAGATTTGGAGTTAGGTGGAAAGAATAGGGTTATGGTCATAACAGGTCCAAATGCGGGAGGAAAGACCATTGCTATCAAAACAGTAGGACTTCTTGTGTGTATGGCTCTTTCGGGTTTACCTGTGTCATGTGATTCTTCATCTACTTTCCCTGTTCTTAATAAAGTCCTTGTTGATATAGGAGATGAACAATCTATAGAAAATAGCCTTTCTACTTTTTCTGCTCATATTTCCAATATATCTAATATTTTAGAGCTAGCAGACTCAAAAACTGTTGTTTTACTTGATGAACTTGGAACAAGTACAGACCCGATTCAAGGAGCTGCAATTGCCTGTGCGATATTAGAAAAACTTCAGGTAAAAGGCTCGCTCGTCTTTTCGACAACCCATATAATTGATATCGCTGGGTTTGTGCACAGAAAAGAAGGAATGATAAATGCTTCTATGGAATTTGACAGTAACACTTTATCCCCATTATACAGGTTAAAAGTAGGAGAACCAGGGCAGTCTTATGCGCTTGAGATTTCAAGAAGATATGGAATGCCAGAGGATATTTTGGTTTCAGCAAAAGAAAAGCTTGATTCTATGAAGATAGAGTTCCATAATCTTGTTAAAGAAATGCAAGAAAAAAATATTAAATATGAAAATGCACTCATTGAGATCCAAAAATACCAAAAAGAATTAAAAGAAAAAGAGGAACTTTTATCAGAAAAAATTGAAGAAATTGAAAAAAAGAAGAAAGATATATTGAAGGACACTTATGAAAGTGCATTAAAAATTATTTCTGATACAAAAAGGCAGGTCAATATATTAATAGAAAAAGCAAAAAGAGGTGCAAAATATGACGTTAAAAAGGCTCTAAAAAAGGAAGAACAAGTGTTTGTAGATAAATTAAAAGAATATTCACTTGATGAGGCTATACCTATTGAAAATATTAAGCAGGGTGACATTGTATTTGTTAAGTCTGTTGGATATGATGCAAAGGTACTCATAGTTGATAAAAAACATAATAGTCTGAAAGTAAGATTGTGGAATAAAGAAATAGAGGTGCCATTATCTGATATAAAATATCCCAAAGGAATCTATCCAGAAGATGGTATTGTTAAAGATTTCAAAGGTGAACCAGTAGAAGATATACCTTTTCAATTAAATGTCGTAGGACTAAAGGTTGATGAAGCATTATCAAGGCTCGAACCATTCCTTAACCATGCCTTCATGGAGAACATAAGCGAAGTTACTATTATTCACGGAGTAGGAACAGGCACCTTGCTAAGAGCAGTGCGAGATTATCTTAAAGGACATCCTCTTGTAAAAGGTATCAGAAAAGGTGAAGCTTCAGAAGGTGGTAACGGTGTAACATTTGTGATTATGAAATAACTTATGGGTTAATGGATTCTTATACATCCCTTTCTCAATACTTTTGATAGAAAAATTGGACAGTCATCAAAATTTTCATTGTCACAATAGTTTTCTCTTAAATTATCATCAATAATCATTGAAGTGATTGAAGCATAGCAGATATTTCCTCCTTTAAAAGGACATGATGTCTCCCATTTTTCAACCTCAAATTTGCATTGTTTCTTCTGTAATTTCTCCATATTTCAATCTTTCAATGTTCGAATTATTCGGATTGTATATTACATTCATATATCCAAAGGATGTTAGTGATTAAGGTCACTCATGGCTATTAAAAAAGGATGGTTATGGAAACCTTGTTTTTATAGACGATTTATTTAAGTAGGATGTTAAACTCTATTCTTCAGAGAGCCATTTTTTAAGAGTATCTATATCCTTTTCATTAAGCTTAAGAGCTGACAATGGTGTTTCTCCAGAGAGTTGAGCAAGTACTCGCCACATCTGTGTCCTCACAATACCGTAAGTGTCTGCAAAACTTTGAAGATTTACCTCCATCTGTGGTAAAACTTCTGTTAGATCTTTTGATGCCTCTTCAAATTTTCCTAATTGCGCATATGCAGCAGAACGTGAAAATTTAGCCATACTATAATCAGACTTTAGTTCTAAGGCTCTTGTAAAATCTTCGACAGCCTTTTCATGCTCATTTCCGAGTAAATATGCCATACCTCTAAAAAAATATGCCCTTGCACTCTTTAAATTAGACTTTATAGCTTCGCTGAAATCTCTTATAGCATTTTCACCTTCTTTTAATTTAAGGTGTGCAGCTCCACGACCTAAAAAGGCTATATAAGGGTCTGCCCCTGCATTTATTGCTTTAGTAAATGCCTCAATACTTTCTCTATCTTTACCCTCAATGAAGAGTATTTGAGCTTCTTTAAGTAGACTACTTGCATCCATTGAATCCTCCCCAAGATCGTTTTATATAAATTTAACAGAATATTAAAAATTAAACAATTCAATAAACTGACGATAGCATATTATTATGAAGATTTAGATATATTTATGAATATTGAAAACATAAATTATTGTATTTAAAATGGAAGAAAATAAAGCTAAAAGAATGGAGGACAAAGTGGAAAGACTTCTTATAAAGGATGCTATATCATATGAATATTTAGGAAAGGAAATAACAGTTTGTGGCTGGGTAAAATCAAAAAGAGTATCAAAAGATATTGCTTTTCTTGTGCTCAGTGACGGCTCAACACAGAAGACTTTACAACTTGTAATCTTTTCTAATAATTCTGCATTTCATAGTCTTAAATTTTGTAATAATGGTGCTTCTATAATGGCAAAAGGAATATTGAAAGAATCACCCGGAAAAGGTCAGAAATTTGAGCTGGAGGTATTAGATTTAACTGTTTTCGGAGATGCTGACCCTGAAAAATATCCCTTACAGAAGAAGGAACATACCTTGGAATTCTTAAGGCAAATAGGACATCTCAGGGCAAGGACAAACACATTTAGTGCAATATTCAGATTAAGAAATATTGTCTCTATGGCTATTCATGAATTTTTTCAGGGGAGAGGATTTATATGGGTACATACACCTATTATTACCTCAAGTGACTGTGAAGGTGCAGGTGAGATGTTTACTGTGACTTCTTTAGATCTTTCATCACCTCCAAAAAATAAAGATGGTACTGTTGATTTTTCTCAGGATTTTTTTGGTAAAAGGACATTTTTAACTGTAAGTGGACAGCTTGAGGCAGAATTTCTTGCAATGTCTCTTGGAAAGGTTTATACATTTGGCCCAACATTCAGGGCAGAAGATTCAAATACAACACGCCATCTATCAGAGTTCTGGATGGTGGAACCTGAAATGGCATTCGCAGACCTTGAGGAGGATATACAACTTGCAGAAGATTTTTTCAGATTCCTATGCAAAAGGTCTATAGAAAAGGGAGAAAAAGAACTCACTTTTCTTGAAGATAAATATAAAAGAATTTCTATTGATGAACTTAAAAGAGTTTCTGAGACAAGTTTTGCTCATATTTCTTATACAGATGCAGTTAATGAATTGAAGAAATCAAAAGAGAGTTTTGAATTTCCAGTATATTGGGGGATGAACCTGCAGTCAGAGCATGAACGTTATCTAACAGAGAAAGTTGTAAAAGGACCGATAATTGTTAAAGATTTTCCGAAAGAGGTCAAAGCCTTTTATATGAGGTTAAATGATGATGAAAAAACAGTTGCTGCTATGGATGTTCTTTTACCAAAGATAGGAGAGATAATTGGAGGTAGCCAGCGTGAAGAGAGGCTTGATGTTTTAGAAAGAAGAATGGTTGAA
>JBNAVX010000114.1:0-7489 GCA_049700155.1 Thermodesulfovibrionales bacterium | reverse complement strand
GCCTCCGAGGTAAATTCTTTCTACGAAAGAATTTAAATCCGCTCAAATACTGCATTTGCCAAGAATTTTGTGAATAATGTGGTTTAAAAGATCTTAAAAATTATTAAGATCTTTTTCTGTCATTCCCCGACTTGTCCGCCTTAGGCGGGCGAGATCGGGGAATCCAGTGAAAGGAACTGGATTTCCCGGTCAAGCCGGAAAATGACAACCCTTGGAAAAGAGTTCGCTATGAACAATTCGGGTTAGTAAGCAGAGCGCATCCAGCCTGTCATTCTATCAACGATAATTTTATCCACAAGAGAATTGTCTTTAGTCACTATTTCTGCCTCAAAGGTATTTCCAGCATCTTTAATCTTTCCTAATTTAAGATTTGGATTTCTCATTGAGTTTAAATAATTCTCAATGATTGCTTTTACATCCTTTTCCTCAAGTGGTTTCTGTGGCTGTTGATATTGTGGATACTGATACTGTTGACCATAACCTGGTCCCATCATACCTTGACCCATTCCCCAGCCTTGCCCCCATCATACCAGGACCCATTCCATAACCACCACGAGGTCCAATATATTGTCCACAATATGGGCAGTACCATCCACTTTGTCCTCCCATCATACCGGGTCCCATCATACCTCCGCCCATCATTCCTGGACCCATTCCCCAATAGCCTGGTCCCTGTGCAGAGGCAATTGTTCCAACAACAAGCAGTGAAATTACTGCTAACCCTACAATCAATCTCTTCATACTTTTCACCTCCTTTCCGATTTTTAATCTGTAACACATATTATCTGTTTTCTTTACCAAAAAATATCAGTATTTTTCTGATTTTCTTGTAGGAGTTTTACCTACAAAAAAATCAGAAAAATGAGGATGGTTTTATTATGCTTTATGTTATATATTTATCTTTAACACTTATATTTCAAGAGATAAACTATGAAAGTTACTGATCCAGTTTGTAAGATGATAATTGAAGATAAGGATGCTGTAGGGACGTCTACCTATAAAGGCACAACCTACCATTTCTGCTCACCGATATGCAAAGAGAACTTTGATAAAAACCCTGAAGCCATTCTTAATCCTCACATCGTACCTTTAGAAAAGGGGAGTAAAGGGGGATTAGCTTTAACAAAGGGGAAAGTAACAAGCAGTATGGAAATGGCAAAAGACCCAATCTGTGGAATGGTTATTCCTAAGGAACGTTCACTTAAAAGAGAAGTCGGGGGCAGGTCATATTATTTCTGCAGTGAAACCTGTGTAAGAACGTTCGAGGCTCCTGAGGTTGAATTGAAAACAATGAAAAAGCGGGTGACCATTGCCCTCACAGGAGTTCTTGCCCTTGCAATTTTCAGGGCTGGCTTATTCCTTGGACTTGCTGCAGGAGCCACTGTTCTTACGTGGGTTCCGTTTTCGTTTCTTCCGTGGTTTACCGCAGGAGTGTGGCTCTTCATCATTACAACGCCGATTATGATCTTTGGAGGAAAAGGATTTTTCGTTGGAGCATATCATGCAATCAAAAAGCGTGTAGCAAATATGGACCTCCTCATTGCCCTCGGCACTTCAACAGCTTATCTTTACAGTGCCTTTGTGGTTTTCTTCCCGGGTGTACTGCCAGTTGAGGAAAAGAATGTCTATTTTGATGTATCAGCTATAATTATAGCCTTCGTCCTTTTCGGAAAATATATGGAAGAGATAATCAAAAAACGCAGTTCTGCAGCGATACGAAAACTCCTTGACCTGAAGCCCCAAACAGCGAGAGTAACAAGAGATGGTGCTGAGGTTGAAATCCCTGCTGAGTCTGTCATGGTGGATGAGATTGTGGTTGTCAGGCCAGGTGAGAAGATACCAACAGATGGAATTGTAGTAGAAGGACATTCATCCGTTGACGAAAAGATGCTCACAGGTGAGAGTATTCCTGTTGAGAAGAAAGCAGGGGATGAGGTAATCGGAGGTACAATAAACAAGGTGGGTTCTTTTAAATTCAGGGCAACAAGGGTTGGCGCTGACACAACTCTGAGCCAGATAATAAAGATGGTAGAAGAGGCACAGGCATCTTCTTCAAATATTCAACGACTCGCTGATAAAGTGGCTTCTTATTTTGTCCCTGCTGTTATTGGAGTAGCTCTATTGTCAATGATCGTCTGGATCCTTATAGCTAACTTTACAATGGCTTTACTTTCTTTTGTTGCTGTCCTTATTATTGCCTGTCCCTGTGCTCTCGGAATTGCAACTCCTGCTGCCTTGATGGTAGGAGTAGGCAAGGGCGCTGAGTTGGGCATCCTTATTAGGGGAGCTGAATATCTTGAAAGGGCAGAGAAGCTCAATGCTGTTGTTTTTGACAAGACTGGCACACTGACAAAAGGAGAACCTGAGGTTACAGAAATAGTGCCGTGTTCGGAGTTCGGAGTTAAGAGTGAAGAAATTTTACAATTAGCAGCCATTGCTGAGAAGGGTTCTGAACATCCCCTTGCAGAAGCTATAATCAAAAGAGCAAAGATGATGGGTCTTACCATACCTGATGCAGAAGCTTTCGAGGCCATACCGGGCCATGGAGTTAAGGTTAGGTTTAATGGGAAGGAAATACTTGTTGGAAACAGGAAGCTGATGAAAGAGAAAGGCATTTCTACAGGAGAAAAAGAAACAGTAATCTCAGGACTTGAGGAAAAGGGCAATACTGTTATGATTGTAGCAGAAGAAAATAAACTCAAAGGATTCATTGCAGTTGCTGATACATTAAAAGAACATGCAGAAGATGTTGTAAAAGGGCTAAAGGCTGAAGGAGTTCAGGTTATCATGCTTACAGGTGATAATGAGAGAACAGCAAAGGCAATAAGTGCGAAGGTAGGAATAGACAGGGTTATAGCAAATGTCCTTCCGGGTGATAAGGCAAAAGTTATAAAAGATCTTCAGGGAGAGGGTAAGGTTGTAGCAATGGTTGGAGATGGGATAAATGATGCGCCTGCACTTGCACAATCAGACATTGGCATAGCCATTGGAAGCGGTTCTGATGTTGCGAAGGAGACTGGAGGCATTATTCTTGTTAAAGATGACCTAAGAGATGTGATAAAAAGCATAAGACTTTCGAAGGCAACGATGCGCAAAATAAAACAGAATCTCTTCTGGGCATTTTTCTATAATTCTGCTGCTATTCCAATCGCAGCATTAGGTTTTCTGAACCCAATTATTGCAGCTGCAGCCATGTCTATAAGTTCTTTGTCTGTTGTAACCAACTCAGCACTGCTGAAAACAGTCAAGATATGATATCTCTAAATCATTCCTCACCTTAACATAAAACCCAATATAAACTAAATTATCACATGCGAAAGCCCTTTATATCAGCAAACTGGAAGCAGTCCAAAATAATCTTAATTCATAAAATAAACGTGACACACCCCTTTAATCCCCTCTTAACCCTTTCCCCTCTAACCTATTTAATTCATAAATCTATAAGTAATTGGCAGACGCAGTATTCTCGCTCATTCTCGGCTCGATTAAGATCGAGCCTCCGAGGTAAATTCTTTCTTCGAAAGAATTTAAATCCGCTCAAACACTGCATCTGCCAAGAATTTTATGAATAATATGGGCTAAAATTATTTACTTTTTCCTTTCCCCTCTAAAAAGAGGGGTGAAGGGGTGTGTAAAAACAAGTGCTGTAACTATACTGCCGTCTTCAGTCCATTGAAGGTTTTTATGATTTCTGTTGTTAAATACCAGGATTAAACCATTTTCTTTCTCTTCATCTTTGAACATCTTTGAAACCCCTATTTCCTATTATAGTTCGAGAGGAATACTTAACATGTAAAAATACACGTCCATAATCATTCAGTAAATCATAAAAAGGTTCTGAAGATACCTAACCTGATTTTTCATTGAGAAACCTCGAAAATAAACTCTATTTCAATGGGTGAATTGAGTGGAAGAACACTTACTCCTATAGCAGATCTCACATGCCTTCCTTTTTCTCCAAAGATTTCAAAAAGCAAATCTGATGCTGCATCCAGTACCTTTGGCTGTTCTGTAAAATCAGGGTCAGAGGCTATATAGCCTGTTACCTTTATGCATCTTTTAATCTTATTAAGATTTCCCAGATGTGTTTTTAAGATAGACAATGCATTTACAGTAACTACCCTTGCGTCTTCTCTTGCCTCCTCAAGACTCACTTCTTTGCCTACTTTTCCCTGTCTGGTAAGTCTTCCATTTATTAAAGGTAATATCCCGCTCAGAAAAACGAGGTCTCCTATTTTTATGAAAGGAATGTATGAGCCCAGAGGACTAGAAGCCTCTAAAAGTTCTATACCAAGTTCTTTAAGTTTATCTTCAGGAGACATCACAACCCCAGTTCCTCTGGTATCCCAATCCTTCCTAGGATAGCGGATGCTGCTGCAACAGCAGGATTAGACAGGTATACTTCACTCTCTGGATGTCCCATCCTTCCAATAAAGTTTCTATTTGTTGTTGCGATTGCCTTTTCTCCTTTTGAAAGTATTCCCATATGTCCTCCTAAACAAGGACCACAAGTGGGCGTTGAGACTACTGCCTCTGCATCTATGAATATATCAATGAGACCCTCTTTTATTGCTTCTCTATATATCTTTTGTGTTGCCGGGATAACAATCATTCTTACATTAGGATTCACTTTTCTGCCTTTAAGAACCCTGGCTGCCTCTCTTAAATCCTCAAGGTGTCCGTTTGTGCATGAACCAATAACAACCTGATCAATGCTCACCTCAAAGAGTTCTGCTGCTGGTCTGGCATTAGATGGAAGATGAGGGCAGGAAACAGTAAGGGGTATTTTAGCACAATCATATTCACGGATATCAGCATACTTTGCATCACTATCTGATGAATAAAAAGTATATCTCCTTCTTGCCCTTTCCCTGACATATGATTCTGTAATCCGGTCAGGAACAATGATACCATTTTTTGCCCCAGCCTCGATTGCCATGTTGCAAATAGTCAATCTACCATGTATAGGCATATTTCTTATTGTCTCACCATCAAACTCCATTGACCTGTAAAGCGCTCCATCAACACCAATGTCTCCAATAGTAAATAGAATTAAATCTTTTCCTCCAACCCACTTGTTAAATTTACCATAATATATGAACTTTATTGATTCAGGAACCTTGAACCAGCACTCTCCTGTTGCCATAGCAGAAGCAACATCTGTTGAACCAACTCCTGTAGCAAATGCTCCCAAAGCACCGTAAGTACAAGTATGACTGTCTGCTCCTATAACGAGGTCTCCTGGAACTACAATTCCTTCTTCTGGAAGAAGAACATGTTCTATCCCAGCCCTACCCACTTCAAAATAAAATTTGATATCATATTCCTTTGAAAAATCCCTTAACATCTTGCACTGCTCTGCTGCTTTTATATCTTTTGCAGGTGTAAAATGGTCAGGGACAAGGACAATCCTCTCTTTATCAAAGACATCCTTTGCACCAATCTTTTTGAATTCTTTTATTGCTATTGGTGCGGTAATATCGTTTGCAAGAATAATATCCACTTTTGCATTGACTAACTCACCAGGAAATACCTCTTTTTTACCTGAATGAACTGAAAGAATCTTTTCAGTAATCGTCATTCCCATTTACCCTCTCCTCTCAAAAACTTTACCTGCTATCAAAACAAAAATAATAGAGCTTACAATAATCACTCCAATATCTATTATAAATAGAAAATCAGGACTCATTTTACCTTTTTCAAATGGGAAAAGCACATGTTTTATTGCATCTATACCATATGTTAGTGGATTTATCTTTGAAGCACCCCTGAGGACATCTGGCAGTAGTTTTACAGGATACATTGCACCAGAAAGGAAGAACATTGGCATTATGATAAAGTTCATTATTACACTGAAACTCTCATAACTCTCGTAGAATGTTGCAAGAAGGATACCGAAAGCAGATATGGAAAATGATAAAGAAATGCATATGAGGATAACCCCTGTGATTTGGAATATGCCGAGCTTAAAACCTAAAAAAGGGAAAAGGGCAAGGATAACCACTGCCTGAATAGTTGAAACAAAAGTGCCACTTAAAGCCTTTCCGATAACTATAGAGAACCTTGAGACAGGTGCAACAAGGATCTCCTTTAAAAAACCGAATTCTTTATCCCATATTATGGAAATTGATGAAAACATGGAACTGAAAAGAATGGTCATCCCAAGTATTCCAGGAAATATAAATTGAATATATGGCACCCCTGCATCTGGTGATACAAGTCTGGATATCCCAGCACCTACAATGAATAACCAGAGTAAGGGCCTTGCAATTGCTGAAAAAAGCCGACTCCTCTCCCTGATAAATTTCTTGAACTCCCTTGCTACTATGACATAAATAGCATTAAATTCCATATCTTAAAATTCCAATAAGCAAATTCCAAAAATCAAATGTTTTTCCATTAGATATTTACTAGTGCCTTCTCCTATAAGCACGAACAAATTCCTTGACACCTTCTTCAGGTGATGCTTCTCCTTCTCTTATTGCTTTGCCTGTAAGCTTTAAGAACACATCATTAAGTGTTGGCTTCTGTAATCTTATAGAGATCACCTTTTCTCCTATCTTTCTCATCATCTCAGGGATACACGTATCACCTAAATCACATGTCATATATAATTCACCATTTTTTTCTGCGACTTCTAAGTTTAATAATCTTTCTATCTCTCTTCTTGCATTTACATTATCCGCAGTCCTTATATAGACAATATCCCCACCAACGATCTTTTTTAGTTCTTCAGGGCTACCCATAGCAATAATCTCACCTTTATCTATAATAGCAATCCTGTCACATACTTCAGCTTCTTCCATATAATGTGTTGTCATGAAGACTGTCACATTATGTTGTTCAGGAAGTTTTGTTATGAATTCCCAAAGGCTTGACCTGCTCTGTGGATCAAGCCCGAGAGTTGGTTCATCAAGAAAAAGGACTCTGGGTCTGTGAATTAAGCCCCTTGCAACCTCAAGCCTCCTTTTCATACCACCAGAAAACTTTTTTACAAGATCGTCCTTCCTTTCAAATAAGTCCACAAACTTCAGGGCATTTTCTACGCGATTCCTCATTTCTTCTTTTGGGACATTATATAAATAAGCATGGAAGATCAAATTTTCATAAGCAGTTAAGTCTTTATCAAGAGTTGTATCCTGAAATACTATTCCAATGGATTTTCTTACATCAGAAGGTTGCTTCATACAGTCATAGCCTGCTATAAATGCCTTTCCTGATGTGGGTGAAAGAAGGGTGCAGAGAATATTTATTGTGGTTGTTTTTCCTGCTCCGTTTGGACCAAGAAAGCCAAAAATAGTCCCTTCTTCAACTCCGAAGGAAATATTATTGACAGCAGTAATACCATCAAATCTCTTTGTTAAATTTTCTACTTTAATAATCACTTATTAAGTTTAACATGTATTTTGTTTTACCATCAAAATTACATCCTAACCCACTTAATTCATAAATTTATGAGTGAAGCTCCCCGACTTTAGTCGGGGCTTCA
>JBNAVX010000113.1:0-7489 GCA_049700155.1 Thermodesulfovibrionales bacterium | reverse complement strand
CCCTGCCATTCATCCCAGATTAAAGATCGGGGCATTCTGGCAGTTTTCGTAAATGTCAGATACAGTATTCTCGCTCATTCTCGGCTCGATTAAGATCGAGCCTCCGAGGTAAATTCTTTCTTCGAAAGAATTTAAATCCGCTCAAATACTGCCTCTGCCAAGAATTTTATGAATAATATGGGTTAGAAGTCTATTCTATCTATGTTTTTTCTGTTGATTGTCTTTATTTTCTGAACAAACTCTCACAATTGTTTTTACATTTCCTCTTGGATTAAAATCTCCAATAACTTCTAAGAATCGTGGTTTGAGCTTTTTCTTAAGCTCTGCATAGATAGTATTTGTCACATCTTCATGAGAGATATAAACATTACGGAAAGAATTAAGATAAAGTTTTAAAGATTTCAATTCAACAATTTTTTTGTCAGGTATATACATTATCTTAATTGTTGCAAAATCAGGGTATCCAGACCGTGGACATAGGCATGTGAATTCAGGGAAACTTATATTTATTTCATAATCATGTCCTGGATGTGGATTATCCCATGTATCCAATGCTGCTTTCTTTATTGCCTTTTCGCCGTATTTCATAGTATTTAATTATTATACACGCAAGTTACACGTATAAAACAAACTTAAAATCTCAAATGCACAAATGTCATTTTAATAAAGACATAAATCAGGTATTCTTATAATTATAGTTCAATGCTTTTGCTGCATTTAACTTCTGGTAAGACCACTTGGGCTACTAAAGGTTGCAGAGCATCTTAGTTCATTTGATTTAGCCCACTTAATTCATAAATTTATGAGTAACTGACAGATGCAGTATTTTCGCTCATTCTCGGCTCGATTAAGATCGAGCCTCCGGGGTAAATTCTTTCTTCGAAAGAATTTAAATCCGCTCAAATACTGCATCTGCCAAGAATTTTATGAATAATATGGGTTAGAAGTTTTGTTTATAGACTGCATGGACTCTTTTGAAATAAAAAGATATGGGACAGGAAGATTCAAAACAGAGAAAGTAAAAAAGTAAACAATGGGAATATTGAGAGATCTGTAATTTTACTAAAGAGAAAAGGTTTCTCAAAAAAGAGAAAGGTGTTTACATAATGTGTGGACTTTTAGGACAGGATATTAATGAGCTAAAGGATGGTATCAATTTTTCGAAATCCATTGATGTGAAGATACATCTTACTGAGTTTTTTCAAATCAGTTTACCAGGCTAAGTATTGTAGTATAATTCATCAGCCTCTCTTTTTAAAATCTTTGCAGTAGAAGTATCAATACCACTCTGTTTTATAAAAGTTGTCTCATCCATTTCAGCTATATCTTTCACAAGAATAATATGATTTCTAAATAGATTTTCAAGGGAAGACCTTTTAATTGATGAAAGAACAGTAACAGGATATAGCTTTTTATTTTCTATCATTCTTTCAAGACTTTTTTCTTCAGGGTATTTCCAGCTAACAACTTCAAGCCCCATACAATTGGCATATCTAATTGCATCTGATGTGCACCTTGTATTTGTTACCAGCCACCCTTTGCTTATTGTATTCTCATTATTCAAATCATATGCCTTTTTAATGTCCATAAATCTGGAATAGACATAAAGTGCAATCTTTATATCTGTTGGAATACCTCCATCACTATGATATTTACATTCAATAACATGACCAATACCATTATAAACAGCAAAAATATCTACTTCATGAGTTACACAATATCCTTTGATGAATTTATTTGTTTCAGCTGAATATCCATAGGCTTTCAGTATTTCAGCAAAATATTTTTCAAATTGATAACCTGTGGGACCAAGCATGTGGATAGCCTTTTTGATTGAGTATTTCATATCTGCTGTTTTGCTATATCGACGTAATATTTTCTTTGCAATTCTGTATATATGTCTGGTATGCATTGAAGGCTTCACCTGCATCTTAACTTCCTCTGCTATATCACGGGCTACATACTCTGGTACTCCTGAACGTATAAGTGAATCTATAAGTTTCTGTATGTTAAACTCTTCTGCCTGTCCTGATGCCTTTATAACTTCAATTGCCATTCAAAATCGCTTTATAATTCATAAGTTTATTAAAAACTACTCCTTGAGAGACCACGAATGATGCGGATAGCATCTTCTACTGTATCTGCTCCATGGATTAAATCTATATCTTCTTTGCTTATAGTGCCTTCAGCCAGCATGGTGTCTTGCATAAAACGACGAAGATGGTCCCAGAATTCCCTCACCATGCCAACAACAGGAAAACGTTCAAGTTTTCCTGTTTGTGCGAGGGTGATTACCTCAAAGGCTTCATCAAGTGTACCAAAGCCACCTGGCATCACTACAAATGCTGTTGAGTATTTTACAAGCATCACCTTCCGAACAAAAAAGTGCTCAAATTCTATAAATTTATCGAGGTATGGATTTGGTTTCTGCTCTCTTGGAAGCTTTATATTACAACCAAGACTTAATCCTCCCCCTTCCTTTGCACCACGATTAGCAGCCTCCATAATTCCAGGACCACCTCCTGTCATGACAGCATATCCTGCATTTGCAAGTGCCCTTCCAAGCTCACGCGCAAGTTCATAATACCTGTGTCTTTCCTGAAAACGCGCTGAGCCGAAAACCGTAACACAAGGACCATCAAAATTAAAACTCTCGAAGCCATGCAGGAACTCAAGAAAAAATCTCACCGCACTTTCTAAATCCTCACCTCTTTTTCGACGTCCTGAAAGAAAAAGTTTCTCTGCCCCGACAACCTGACTTAGCAGGGAAGATGATTGTAAGATTTCTGCTAATCCTTTATCATATCCTTTATCATTCATTCTGTACTCCTTTTACAAATCAATATATAAATATATCATTGCTGTCCAAAAATAATCTAATTCATAAACCAAACCTAACACACCCCTTAATCCCCTCTTAACCCTTTCCCCTCTAAAAAGAGGGGTGAAGGGGTGTGTAAAATGATATGGATGGTTTTATTTCTTCTATCAGTCCATTTTTATAGGGACTGCATTCCATATTTTTTTATTATATTCACTTATGGCTCTATCAGATGTGAATTTCCCTATACGTGCAACAGTGAGGATAGACTTCTTTGCCCACTTTTCTTGGTCTTTGAAAATAGTGCTTATAAGTTCCTGACAGTCAACATATGACTGATAATCGGCAAGGACCATCTGCTCATCACGACAAAGCAATGAATCAATTAGAGGTTTAAAAAGACTTACATCTCTTCTTGAAAAAAAACCTGAATTGATGAGATCAATAGCCTCTTTCAGATTCTGATTTGTATCGTAGTAAGTAGTAGGATTATAACCATAAGATTTTACATTGGATATCTCTTCTGCAGTCAAACCAAACAGGAAAAAGTTTTCTTTCCCTACCTCTTTATATATCTCGACGTTTATTCCTGTAGAAGTCCCTATTGTCAATGCTCCATTCATAGAGAATTTTATACTACCTATCCCTGATACCTCTCTACCAGCCGTTGATATCTGTTCAGAGAGGTCAGCAGAGGCATATATCCTCTGACCATTCTTTACATTGAAATTAGGCACAAAAACAACTTTTAAAAGATCCGCCACATCTTGGTCATTGTTTACAATGTCAGCTACAGAATTAATCAGTTTTATTATCAGATTTGCCATGAAATAACCCGGAGATGCTTTGCCGCTAAAGATGAATGTACGGGGGGTTACATCTACCAGTGTATTATTCTTAATCTTATTATACAGGGTGATGATATAAAGGATATTAAGGTGCTGTCTCTTGTATTCATGGATTCTGGTTGCATGAATGTCAAAGAGCGAATAAAGATTTACAGAGATACCAGTTCTTTCATGGATGAACTCAGCCAAATCAGATTTATTATGATATTTTATCTGTTGCCATTTTTTTACAAAGTCTCTATCTTCAGCAAAGGACTCAAGGCGCTTAAGTTCCTTCAGTTGGTTTATCCAGCAGTCTCCGATGGCATTCGTTATAAGGTCAGCAAGCCTTGGATTGCTGAGTAAAATCCAGCGTCTTTGTGACACTCCATTTGTTATATTCAGAAATCTCTCAGGATATATTTCAAAAAAGTCAGTAAGCAGGTTTTCTTTAAGAAGTTTTAAGTGAATTTCTGAAACACTATTAACTGCATGACTTCCTAAGCTGGCAAGATGTACCATGCGGACATATTTTTGATCTCTTTCGTCAATAAGAGATAGGCGGGAAAGCCTTTCATTATCATTAGGATAACTAATGTATATCTCATTAAGAAACCGCCTGTTTATCTCATATATAATTTCAAGGTGTCTTGGAAGGAGATCTGCGAAAAGAGGAAGAGGCCACTTTTCAAGGTTTTCAGGTAAAACAGAATAGTTTGTATATGAAAATGTGTTCTGTGTGATATGCCATGCTTTTTCCCAGCTCACCAGATGCTCATCCACAAGGAGTCTCATTAGTTCTGCCACAGCTATTGCAGTATCAGAATTATTCAGGTGCACAGCAAATGAAGTTGGAAAACTTTCGATATTCTTCCAGCGTAAAAGATGAAGACGTATCATGTCCTGGAGTGCGCAAGACACAAAAAAATACTGCTGAGCAAGTCTTAAATGTTTGCCGGAGTAAGGTTCATCATCTAAATAAAGAATCTTACTAATTGACTCTGATGCGATTTTTTCTTTAACAGCACCAAAATAATCACCAATATTGAAGGCTTCAAAATCAAATGATTCTACAGCCTCAGCTTTCCAGAGGCGCAAGAGATTTGTTATCCCAACTTTATATGCTGGTACTGGAAAATCATGTGCAACTCCCTTAACAGAGAACCTGGGAATCCATCGAACTCTAAAATAGTCTTGTTCATCATAATAAGATTCTGTATGCCCTCCAAAATTTACATTATAATTAATCTCCGATCGTAAGATTCCCCACGGGTCACCTGATAGAAGCCACTTTTCAGTCTTTGCGATCTGCCAGCCATCTCGAATCTCCTGTTCAAAAGATCCGAACTCATAATGAATCCCATATCCTATTGCAGGAATCATGAGTTTTGCAAGTGAGTCCATATAGCAGGCTGCGAGTCTTCCAATACCCCCGTTGCCAAGTCCTGGTTCTTTTTCTTGCTTTATTAATTCTTTTAAGTCAATGCCTAACTCTTTTAAAGCCTGAGACACCTCTTTATAAATGTCGAGGTTTATGAGATACATTTCAAGTTGAGGACCGATAAGAAACTCAGAAGAAAGATAGGCAATTATTTTTATATCTTCTGTAAAGTTCTTAAGTGTTTTAATCCATCGTTTTATCATCCTGTCCCGAACTGTATAGGCAAGTGCTAAATACCAGTCATTCAAAGTTGCAGTATTAAGGGTCTTCGCAAGATTAAAGTAAATATGATTAAGTACAGACTGTTTAATTGCTTCTGCACCCATTTCTGTTCGGATATCCTCAATTGATTGATGTGATACTGATTTGTTTACTCTCTTATCCTTTTTTCTCATCTTAAATTATTTGAAGTATAGCATAATGATTATAGTCAATTGTCACATTAATGGAACTTATTGTGGTAAAATAATTTATATTGGCAGATTTAAGGATAGGCTGTAGCGGTTTTCTATATGATCACTGGAGGAAGAATTTCTACCCGGAAGATCTTCCAAAGAACTATTGGCTTGATTTCTACAGCAAGCACTTTTCTACTGTAGAACTCAATGTTACATTTTATAAGCTTCCAGATAGAGAAACATTCTCTAAATGGTATTCATCAACCCCGGATGATTTTGTTTTTTCACTCAAAGGCAGCAGGTTTGTGACACATGTCAAGAAACTGAAGGATTGTGAAGAGCCAGTTGAAGCCTTTTTTTCAAGAGCAACACTTCTAAAAGAGAAATTAGGTGTTATTCTCTGGCAATTTCCACCTACAGTTACCCTTGATTTCGAACGTCTAAAGAATTTCCTTGAACTTCTTGGTTCTTATGAAATGAAAAATACATTTGAATTCAGGAATAGGACATGGATAAATAAAAAAGTGATAGATCTAATGGTGGAGAGGAATGTTGCTCTCTGTATGGCAGACTGGCCTGATTTTCTCGATAAGCTTCCTTTGACTGCTGATTTTGTTTATATCAGGAGACACGGACAGCAGGGAAGTTACTCAACATCATATAGTAAAGAATTCTTAATTAAAGACGCAAAAAGGATCAGGTCTTATCTCAGGCAGAAGAAGGATGTCTTCATATACTTTAATAATGACGCCTTTGGCTATGCACCACAAAATGCATCAGAACTTGTCGCCCTTACCCAGAAGAAAAAATAATAAATACTATTAATCAGGCAAATTATGCTCTTTAATCCAATCCATTTTATATCTTTTTCTTTTGTATAAATACCTCTCAGCTGAGAGGGCTGCGATACAACCCTGTGATGCAGCAACAACAACCTGTCTTATCTCTTTACATGTGACATCTCCAGCTGCAAAAACACCCGGCACCGATGTCTCCATCATGCAATTTACCTTGATACATCCATTCTCTCCTGTCTCAAGAATTCCTCCAAGGAAGTCTGTTATTGGCACATTTCCATATAAATAGACAAAAACACCTGATAAATCCAGATCAAACTCTTTTCCATCAGGACCAACTATTTTTATCTTCTCAACAACATCTTTACCCTCAATACTACTGACATGACAGCCTAACATTGTCTTGATATTTGTGAGCTTAAGTTCAGGATGGTCATCTGCCTTGAGTTTTGGGGCAGGAGAAATTAGATATACAGTGTCAGCAAATCTCGCGAGCACTCCAGCCTCTTTTACTGCTTCTTCTGAACTCCCAATAACACATACTTTTTTATTCTTGAAAAATGCTGCATCACATATAGCACAGTAGCTAACTCCTCTTCCAAGAAATTCGCCTTCACCCCTAATACTCGGTTTTCTCCCCATTGAGCCTGTAGCGATAATCAAGGTCTTACCCTTGTAAATACTTTCCATAGTGGTAATCTCTTTTATGTCTTCAGAAATATTGACACCAACGACTTGTGTCTCTTTGTATTCAGCTCCGAATCCTGTTGCCTGTCTTCTCATAATATCGAGCAGTTTTTTCCCTGAAACAGGTTCATTAAGCCCGGGGTAGTTTTCAATCTTACTTGAGTAAGCAAGTGCACCTGCAGTAGGAGACTTGTCAAGGATTATGGTCTTAAGTTTAGCCCGTGCTGTATAAAGTCCTGCAGTGAGTCCTGCTGGTCCGCCTCCTATTATGATAACGTCGTAAACATCTGGATTATTCTCCATTAATTTTTCTCCTTCATTTAACCCATATTATTAATAAAATTCTTGGCAGATGCAGTATTTGAGCGGATTTAAATTCTTTCGAAGAAAGAATTTACCTCGGAGGCTCGATTTTAATCGAGCTGAGAATGAGCGAGAATACTGTATCTGACAATTACTCATGAATTTATGAATTAAGTAGGTTAATACCTAATTTTTCCGATTTACTATTGTGTTCT
>JBNAVX010000112.1:0-7700 GCA_049700155.1 Thermodesulfovibrionales bacterium | reverse complement strand
GTATCAGCAGATTATTGAATATGGGGATTGAGCCATTCCTTGTATCAGCATCTGTTATACTGATAGTGTCTCAAAGGCTTATAAGAAAGGTATGCAATCAATGTAAAGAAGAAGAAGATGTTCCGCCATCAGCTCTGCAGAATATAGGATTCTCAGAAGAAGAGTCAAGGACTGTAAAATGTTACAGGGGTAGAGGATGTCCTGCTTGTAATGGTTCTGGATATAAAGGAAGAATTGGTCTTTTTGAAGTCATGCCACTCAAAGATGAAATCAAAGAGATGGTTTTACAGGGTGCTTCAGCAGATGAGATAAAGAAAACTGCTATCAGGCTTGGAATGAAGACGCTGAGGATGAGCGGTCTTGTAAAGATAAAGGAAGGTATTACCTCTGTTGAAGAGGTCTTGAGAGCAACATTTGGTGATTAATGACAATGCCAGCGAGATTAGGTCAGCTTCTAATAGCCTCTAATATAATTACAGAGGAACAGCTAAAAGAGGCACTGAGTCTTCAGAGGAAGGAAGGCGGCAGGCTTGGGACTAATCTTGTAAAGTTAGGGCATATAACAGAGGAAAAACTTGTAGCATTTCTCAGCAGGCAGTATAATGTCCCTGCAATAAACCTGTCAGACTACAAGATTGATCCTTCACTTTTGAAGCTTATCCCTGTTGATATGGCAAGGAAATACCTTATCATGCCAGTTGCAAGGGTAGGGGCAACGATAACGATTGCGATGGTAGATCCCTCCAATGTTTTTGCGATAGATGATGTAAAATTCAGGACAGGTTATAATGTTGAGGTTGTTGTATCGAGTGAATCCTCTATCCTTAACGCCATTTCAACACATTACATGGACAATGGAGAATCACTAATCGTTGAAAATGGGAGATCATCTTTAAAAACGATACGTGCTGGAAATAACACAACACATGAAGAAGAGATTACTGAAGTAGGAATTAGTACAAGTGATGATGCCCCATTAGTAGATGTGGAAGAGTTTGATAAAATTGTCGGAGATGCACTTGATAGTATTGAAGTTGTAACTGAAAAAAGAGATTTATTAAAAGGAGAGGTGGAAGAACCTGTTGTTAAACTTGTTAATGGAATACTTGTAAATGCAATAAAAATGGGAGCGAGTGATATTCATATAGAGCCATATGAAAGATATGTAAGGGTTAGATACCGTGTTGACGGAGTTCTTTTTAATGCTATGGAACTTCCTACAAAGATTAAGCATTCTGTGACATCAAGACTCAAGATAATGTCAAAGCTTGATATCGCAGAAAGGCGACTTCCACAGGATGGGAGGATTAAGTTGAGAGTGGACAAAAATAGAGAGATAGACTTTCGTGTTTCTGTATTACCTTGTCTTTTTGGTGAAAAGACGGTTCTCAGGATACTTGATAAATCAAATCTTCAAGTTGATTTAACAAAGCTCGGATTTGAAGAAGAGGCATTGCGTAACTTTATGGATGCACTTAACAAACCCTTTGGGATGATACTTGTTACTGGACCCACAGGAAGTGGTAAAACTACAACACTTTATTCTGCTTTGAATTATCTTAATAAGCCAGGAATTAATATTATGACGGTTGAGGACCCTGTCGAATATAACTTTCAAGGGATTAATCAGGTCCAGGTTAAAGAAGAAATCGGTCTTACTTTTGCCTCTGCACTGAGGTCTTTTTTAAGGCAGAGCCCAGATATAATAATGGTTGGAGAGATCCGGGATTTTGAGACTGCAGAGATTGCTGTGAAAGCAGCTCTGACAGGACACCTTGTCTTGAGTACACTCCACACTAATGACGCCCCAAGCAGTATCAGCAGATTATTGAATATGGGGATTGAGCCATTCCTTGTATCAGCATCTGTCATCCTGATTATGGCACAAAGACTTGTTAGAAAGATATGTCCTCATTGCAAAGATGTTGAGAATATTCCTCCTTCTGCTTTAACAAGTATAGGTTTTAGTGAAGAAGAGGCGAAGTTAGTAAAATGTTTCAAAGGAAAAGGATGCAATACATGCAATGGTTCTGGATATAAAGGAAGGATTGCACTTTATGAAGTCATGCCTGTTAATTCTGAGATCAGAGAATTGATTCTTGAAGGTGCTTCAGCGGATGAGATAAAAAACATAGCTATCAAAAATGGTATGAAGACACTCAGAATGAGTGGTCTTACAAAAATAAAGGAAGGGATTACATCTGTTGAGGAGGTGTTAAGGATTACCTTTGGAGATTGAATAATCTGGATGAAAAAAGGTTACATTTTAAAAACTTTATCACAAGAAAGAGGTGAATCATGGCTACTCTTTATGACTTATTGAAGTTGATGGTGGAAAGGGGCGCATCTGATCTTCATATAACGACAGGCAGTCCGCCAAGACTAAGAATAGACGGAAAGCTTGTGCCGATTGACCATCCGGTCTTGACCCCTTCAGATACGAAAGCCCTTTGTTATAGCGTTCTCACAGACGCACAAAAGCATAGATTTGAGGAGAATAATGAGCTTGATCTTTCCTTTGCAATCAAGGGTGTAAGCAGGTTTAGGGCAAATATCTTTATGCAACGAGGAGCCGTCGCTGGAGCATTCAGGCTTATTCCATTTGAGATTAAGAGCTTTAAAGAGCTTGGCTTGCCAGAAATATTAAATGAGATTGTGAAGAAATCATCTGGTCTGGTTCTTGTTACCGGTCCAACTGGATGTGGAAAGTCCACGACACTTGCTGCGATGGTTGACAGGATAAATCAGGAAAGATCTGCACATATTATAACTATAGAAGACCCGATAGAATATCTTCATTTACATAAAAAATGCCTGATTAACCAGAGAGAAGTAACTACTGACACAAAATCATTTAAAGATGCATTGAGATATGTTCTAAGGCAGGACCCTGATGTAGTGCTAATAGGCGAAATGCGTGACCTTGAAACGATAGAGACAGCCCTTACAGTTTCAGAGACAGGTCATTTAACACTTGCTACATTGCATACAAATTCTGCTGCACAGACGATAAATAGAATCATTGATGTTTTTCCCCCACATCAGCAGGAGCAGATAAGGGCACAGCTTTCTATGGTCCTTGAAGGCATACTTGCCCAGCAACTTGTGCCTAAGAAATCAGGCCAGGGAAGGGTCCTTGCACTTGAGCTATTAATTCCAAATCCAGCTA
Organism: Thermodesulfovibrionales bacterium; assembly: GCA_049700155.1. Taxonomy (GTDB): domain Bacteria; phylum Nitrospirota; class Thermodesulfovibrionia; order Thermodesulfovibrionales; family SM23-35; genus JACAEY01. Next base: position 4,531 of record JBNAVX010000112.1, on the reverse strand, counting down.
TAAGAAATCTTATAAGAGAAGATAAAGTCCATCAGATATATTCGATGATGCAGACAGGACAGGCAAAATTTGGTATGCAGACTATGAATCAATCATTATTCGAACTTTATACTAAGGGTCTTATATCATATGATGATGCTGTTGGACGTTCATATTTGCCTGAAGAATTAATCTCATGGATACATAAAAAGGAAATACCAGCTGAGGCTGGAAAAAGGAGGTGATAAAAAATGGCTGTATATCAATGGTCGGGCAAAACACCAAGAGGAATTATAGAATCAGGTGAGATAACAGCCTCAACAAAAGATGAGGTTATTGCAATTCTTGGAAGGAAGAATATTGTCCCTACACTGATAACAGAGAAACCTAAAAAGAAACTATTCACTTTTGGTGGAAAGATCAAAGATAAAGATATTGTGGTTTTTACAAGGCAGTTTTCTACTATGATCAATGCAGGACTTCCTCTTGTTCAGGCACTTGAAATACTATCCAACCAAGTTGAAAACAAAGCATTTGGAAAGATTATTGCCCAGGTCAAGACAGATGTAGAATCAGGTCTAACATATGCTGATTCTCTTAAAAAACATCCTAAGGTATTCAGCGAGCTTTATGCCAATATGGTTGCAGCGGGTGAGGCAGGTGGTATCCTCGATACAATACTGAATAGATTAGCAACCTATATAGAGAAGGCTATGAAACTGAAGAAAAAAGTAAAAGGCGCAATGGTTTATCCTGCTGTTATTACCACTGTAGCAGTTCTTGTAATTATTATCATCATGGTCTTTGTTGTTCCCACATTTTCAAAGATGTTTGCACAACTCGGAGGTACACTTCCTTTACCTACTCGTATGGTTATTGGCTTGAGTAAGTTTATTGCTGGCACTGGTGGTTTAATCTGCCTTATTTCAGTTATCGCTGCTGTCGTCTTTGTAATTCAATTCAGGAGAACTGAAAAAGGAAAAAGCCTCATTGATCTTATTTTGCTTAAACTTCCTATTTTTGGTACACTTTTAAACAAGGTTGCAGTGGCAAAATTCACAAGGACACTCGGAACACTCGTTAGTAGTGGTGTTCCAATACTTGATGGACTTGAGATAACAGCAAAAACATCGGGCAATAAAGTGGTTGAACGGGCAATTATGGGTGTGAGAAAAGAGGTTGTTGGTGGTAAGACTATTGCTGAGCCAATTAAAAAGGCAAAGGTTTTTCCACCTATGGTTACTCATATGATTGCAGTTGGGGAATCAACAGGTGCCCTTGATGCGATGTTAGGAAAAATTGCGGATTTTTATGATGATGAGGTAGATGCGGCTGTTTCTAATCTGACAGCGATGATGGAGCCACTCCTCATGATATTTTTAGGGACGACTGTAGGATTTATTGTAGTTGCTATGTATCTGCCGATATTCAAACTGATTACACTCATAAAATAGTGATGAAGATTCATGGATGAATAATTAATATCCTTGAATCTTCATCCTTTTGGAATTTGTGGAGATAGGAAATAAATTAGTAAAGAAAAAAGAAGATGTAAAAATATTTAGAAAAAGGTTAAAGGCTTTAATAGCATTCAGAGCAGCCTTTGTTACCCTACTTCTTGGATCTTCTTTTGTTTTTAAGGCAGGATATGAAAGATTTCAACACCCCCATGCATTCTCTTACTTAATTGCTGCTCTTTATGTCCTTACTTTTATCTACTCTATCTTAATTGAAAGAATCAGGCAGCTTTTTCTTTTTGCATATATACAGTTAATACTGGATGTTATATTCGGTATAACACTTATATATATTACAGGAGGAATAGAAAGCTGGTTTTCTTTTATGCTTGTACTTATCGTCATATCATCAAGTATTGTTCTTGATAAACGTGCTGGATATATAATAGCAACCCTAAGCAGTTTTCTTTACGGTATTTTGATAAATCTACAATTTCATGGTTTACTTCCTTTGAATTCTGGAAGGACAATGGAGGTTAAAGACTATTTATACAATATATTTATCCATATTGTTTCCTTTTATTTAGTAGCCTATCTAAGTGGGTATCTTTCATCTCGACTCGAGAGAACTGTAAAGAAGCTTGATGAAAAAGATACAGACCTCAGGGACCTTGAGTTTTTTAATAAAGAGGTTATTGAAAGTCTTCCAAGTGGTCTTTTCACAACAGATATATCAGGGAAGGTATTGACATTCAATCGAGCTGCCGAAAAAATCATAGGTTGTGATAGACATACTGTTATCGGAAGGAGGATTGATGAAGTTCTACCTTATTTTAAGTTTCCTTTTATCCCATGCAGACGTGAGGAGGTCTTAAAGGCAAATGGTACACGCAAAGTGATCGGATTCCAGATTACTCCACTTAAAGATATCAATGGTAATGATACAGGTTTTATAGGAATATTCCAGGATCTGACAGAATTGAAGAGATACGAAGCAGAGGCGAAAAGAAAAGAGAAATTAGCTGCAATCGGTGAACTATCTTCAAATATCGCACATGAGATAAGAAATCCACTTGCTTCGCTAAAAGGTTCTATCGAGATGCTTAAAGACGGAACAGTTCCACCAGATAATAGAAAGAGACTGATGGATATAGCCCTGAAAGAGATGGAACGCCTTAACAGAATAATCACAGACTTTCTCACTTATTCGAGACCTTCACCACCTGAGTTCCAAAGGTTTGAGCTTCACAGTATTCTTGACGAGACAACAGAATTGCTTGAGAATGTTGAACAGAATAAAGGAAATATATCAATTATAAAGAAATATAATGGCAGACTCGAAGTAAATGCTGACCCTCAAAAATTGAGACAGGTCTTCTGGAATTTAGGAATTAATGCTATAGAGGCAATGCCAAACGGTGGTGAGCTTATAGTTGCTACGAAAAATACTGATAACACAGTAAAAATAATTTTTCAGGATACAGGCCCGGGTATTCCAAAACAGGATATCGAAAGGATCTTTTATCCCTTTTTCACAACAAAAGAAAGTGGAACCGGACTTGGACTCTCAATTGCTTATAGAATAATTGAAGAACACTCTGGCAAAATAAATGTCGAGAGTACCCCTAAAAAAGGTACTACTTTTGAGATTATACTACCTAAAATTGATGGAAAGGTATAAAGGAAAAATACTCGTTGTAGAGGACGAGAATAGCATGAGGGAGGTTCTCAGGATTCTCCTTGAGGGAGAGAACTATGAGGTTATCACTGCTTCTGATGGTCTTGAAGGACTTTCTCATATTGAAAATGATATCTTTGACCTTGTCATTACAGATATAAAGATGCCCGGAGCTGATGGCTTTGAGGTGCTAAAAAAAGTAAAGAATCTCTCTTCTGAGACGATTGTAATCATGATAACGGCATTCGGCACAACAGAAGCTGCTATTGAGGCAATGAAATTAGGAGCTTATGACTATATTAATAAACCTTTCAAGATAGACGAGATTAAATTAATCGTCAAAAAAGCTCTTGAAAAAAAGAGACTCAGCGAAGAAGTCTCATTATTAAGAGATAAGGTAAAAACAACTTATAGACTCGAAAACATAATTGGGCAGAGCTCAAAGATGCAAGAATTATTCAGGCTTATACCTAAAGTGGCTCAGAGTAATTCAAATGTACTGATTATTGGTGAAAGTGGTTCTGGTAAGGAGCTGGTTGCAATGGCTTTACATAATCTTAGTAGTAGAAAGGATAAGAATTTTGTTGCAATAAATTGTTCTGCATTTCCTGAAGGTTTACTGGAATCAGAACTTTTTGGACATATGAGAGGCTCATTTACAGGTGCAATGCAGAACAAACTGGGATTATTTGAGATAGCAGACAATGGGAGTCTTTTTCTTGATGAGATTGGCGAGATGCCTATTAATCTTCAGGCAAAACTACTAAGAGTACTTGAGAATGGAACATTCAGGCGCGTTGGAGGAACAACAGATATAAAGGTTGATGTAAGAGTAATATCTGCAACGAATAAGGATATAAAAGGAGAAATTGCATCAGGTAGATTCAGGGAGGATTTATATTATAGACTTAATGTAGTTCCGATTCATATACCCCCTCTAAGAGAAAGAAAAGAAGATATACCTCTTCTTGTAGAACATTTTTTAAAGAAGATATCTGATCCACCTAAAAAGGTTACCCCTGATGCCATGAGGATTCTTATGGACTATCCATGGAAAGGGAATGTGAGGGAATTAGAAAATGTCATTGAAAGAGTAGCCCTTCTTATAGATAAAGAGGTAATTACTCCTTCAGACCTGCCAAGTGAAATAATTGGGTATTCAGAAGATTTGAAGGAGATACCTGAACTTACTGAAGAAGGGATTAATCTTGATGATATAATTACAGATATAGAGAAGAAATATCTTCTCAAGGCTCTCGAAAAATCAAGGGGTGTGAAAAAAGAGGCTGCAAAACTTTTAAATATTTCTTTCAGATCATTTAGACACAGACTGTCAAAATACGGAATAAGATAGACAAAAAACTAACCCACTTAATTCATAAATTTATGAGTGAAGCTCCCCGACTAAAGTCTGGGC
>JBNAVX010000111.1:0-7802 GCA_049700155.1 Thermodesulfovibrionales bacterium | reverse complement strand
GACATCCCAGCGCCATTAGCTAAATTATTAACTAAATCAGCGGATTACATAACAAAGCCTCACATCGTTTTCGATATGAATGAAATGATCTGATACGTCATGTTTCGTGATCGTATTGCTATTGAAGCAAAGAAATGAGTGAACAAACCACTCTCCTGACCTCCATTCCGCTGCGGCCTTCAGCCTTGCTCTATAGCGGCAGTTGAGCTTGGCTGTTCAAGGATTTGGAGAAACTCAGGTCTTGTTTTTTTGATGTCAAGATAATAAATTCCCTTCTAAAAAATGCTTCACACCAAGAAAAGAAATAAGGACAGACTTTATTATTGAATTAGAATACAAATTTAACTCATTATTGAAAAATCAGTGGCGAAGGAATCCCGTTTTTGACTCTTATATACATCTTAGACAATAGTAAATTTTGTGTTATATTGATTTAGATTTTTGATGAGACAAAGATTCAGTCAATTCGATATTTCATAATGATTTTAAAAAAGAAAATTTGTTAGAATGATTAGCCGTAGATAAATAGATAAAAATTATTTTTAAATTAAAGAAAAAAATAGATGATTGACCTTCATACACATAGCCTATTCAGTGATGGAGAACTTCTTCCATCTGAATTAATAAGAAGGGCAGAAGTAATCGGGTATAAAGCCATAGCAATTACAGACCATGTAGATCCATCAAATATTGATTTTGTAATCCCGAGAATTGTGAATGCAATTAAGAAAATCAAAGGATTTTTTTCTATCGAAGTAATTCCTGGTGCAGAAATTACACATGTCCCACCACAGATTATCTCTGAACTTGTAAAAGAAGCGCGGCATTTAGGGGCAAAAATAGTTGTCGTGCATGGAGAGACTATTGTAGAGCCTGTTGCACCTGGAACAAATAGAGCAGCTATTGAGGCACAAGCTGATATACTTGCTCATCCAGGAATTATCTCCACAGAAGATCTTTTGTTTGCAAAAGATAAAGGTGTTACTCTTGAAATAACCTCCAGGAAAGGTCATTGCTTATCCAATGGGTATGTTGCAAAAGAAGCCATGAAATTTGGTGTCCCACTTTGCATAAATACTGATGCACATAGTCCTTCAGATTTAATAACAAAAGAAATGGCTATAAAAATACTTAAAGCTTCAGGAATAGATGGAAATCGTATTGAAATGTTATTCGAAAATTCAAAGTCCATCGTTGAAAAAGCCTTAAGGAGAGATTAATGCCCAAGCCGATTAAAAAGAAAATACCAAAGAAAATTACAGATACAGAGACTGAAGTTAGAGACCGACTTATAAGTCTAAAAGAAAATCTCAAAGAGAAAAAGAGATATGTATTGCGATATTTTCTTCTGGGGCTTTTAATTATTATAGTTATCTTAGGTTTTATATTTTATGAGTATTCATTACGCAAGAAAGCAATGACTTTGGCATATGAGGCGTATAAAAGTTATTACAACTTATACCAAAAACAGACTTTAAGTAAAACCGACCAAATTTCAAAAGCCCTTGATATGTTTAATAAGTCTTATCGCACAAAAAAATCTCCAGTAGTGCTCCTGTATATTGTAAATTGTTACTACGAACTTGGTAGATATGATGAGGCATTGAAGACTCTCAAGGAATTTACAGATAGATACTCAGGGGAAGAAGAACTTCTTCCCCTTGCATATGGAAAGATGTCGAATATTTATTTAAAAAAGGGTGATATAATAGAAGCCATGAAAACATTAGAGAAACTTTATACTCTAAAAGGAGAGATATATAAAGATTTTGCTCTAATAGAATACGCAAAGCTCCTTGAAAAAGAAGGTAGAACAGAAGAGGCAAAGAAAAAATATAAAGAACTTACTGAGAGATTTCCTAATTCACCATTCAGGTCTGAGGCAGAGGCAAAGTTATTTGTAAAAAAAGAGAACTAAGTCCTTTTTAAGGATTGTCTATGATTTTTCTTGCTATATTTTACTGAGATCTTCTTTGGTTTTATATTTGTTCCTTTGTTTATCGAAGAAGATTTTATTTTTTTAATATTTGACTTTTTCACAAAATTCTTCTTTTTTCTTACATCCATTCTTTTCTCTTTACTAAATGAAACTTTCCTTTTTGTAAAAGAAGCCTTTTTTATATATTTTTTGTCAAATGCATCTAATACAAATTTTCCTTTAGGAGGAAGATAAATTATTGTACCAGCTTTAAGCGGTATTATCTTTTCCATAGAATTTAAATCGAGGATAACCTGAAGTGGGATACCTGTTCTCTTAGAAATCTTTTTAAGGGTGTCACCCTTCTTTGCCCTGTATTTCTCAATTGAGAAACGCTCTTCTTCTGGAATCATTAATAGATTTCTTAAAAATGTATCCTTCATCCCGGGAGGAATTCTTAGAGTATATTCAGATACATCAGGTGGTGTACACCATCTTCTGAGTTCTGGATTTAACTCTTTTATCGTTTTTAAATCCGTTTCTGCACAGAGCGCTGCAATATCAAGGTCTATAGGAGAATTGAGAATGACCTCATCATATTCAAGGGGAGGATGATATTCGATGTCTTCGAATCCAAAGTCCTGTGGACTGTTCGCTATCATACTGGCTGCTATAAATTTAGGAACATAATCTTTTGTTTCATTTCTCAAATATTTTGTATTTAATAAAGACCAATAATCATCACTGTTTGTCATATTTAATGCCTTAAGTATCTTGCCCTCACCTGCATTATAGGCTGCCATTGCAAGGTTCCATGAGCCAAACATCCTGTATAGGTCTTTGAAATAATTTGCTGCAGCAACAGTAGATTTTATAGGGTCTCTTCTTTCATCCATCCACCAGTTTATCTTCAATCCATACTTTCTTGCAGTTGATGCAATAAACTGCCAGTAACCAACTGCATTTGCAGGAGAACAGGCATAAGGATTGAAGCCACTTTCAATTAGGGGTATAAAAACGATCTCTTCAGGGACATTTTCTTTCTTCAAAATGTCTTTCATCAATTCAATATATTTGCCTGACCTGCTCAGCCAGACCGAAAATTTTTCTCTTATTTTTTCGGTAAATAGATTAATATTTTTATTAATTGCTTTTATTACAAGATCATTTGAATTATAATCTGATACTATTTCAGGTGTGTTTATTCTTTTTTCTTCAGGTAATGAAGAAATCTTTGTTTGTTCAAGCTGCTCAGAAGTATCAGGATTAGTACCTGATGCATAAGCAGAAAAAACAAACAATAATATAAAACTATGTATGATTAATGTAATAAATTTAATCATACAGGCTATTTTGTAGCTTAAAATAGCATGAATTGTCAAGTGAAAAATATCACTGTAAAAAAAATATATACTCTGGGAACAAGCAGAAGAACAGAGGAAGACTTTATAGAAATTCTTTCTGCCTATGATATTCAAAGCCTCATTGACGTTAGAAGATTTCCAAAAGGTAAAATCCCTATATTCAGGAGAGAAAATCTTCAGGCACTTTTAAACCAGGAAGGGATTGAATACCACTTTCTTGGAAATGAACTCGGTGGTTTCAGAAAAGGTGGATATCTTTCTTATACATTTACTGAAGAATTCAAAAAAGGTATTAATTTTCTTGAGTCTATTGCAATTAAGAAAAGAGCCGTAATTATCTGTGCTGAAAAGTTCCCTTGGAAATGTCATAGAAGATGGATTTCAAGGGAACTTCATAAAAGAGGATGGGAAGTTGAGCATATTATTGATAAAGGAAAGGTATGGATACCTAATTAATAGGGATGTATTTATAAAATTATAAGTTTTAAATTTTTGAGCCTAAAAATTATTATATCTCTATATCGCTGAACAATATTTTATTAATTTTATTTAAGGACTTTATCGGTGATTTAAAGAAGACAGCCCCATCACTAATTTCAATGATTTCACCTAAACCAATCGTATCATCATTATGATTCAAACCAATTATGGTTCCCTTTTTAAAATCTCCTTCTTTCAAAACAATTTGTTTGTTATTATAGAAAAATTTTACATCCTTATGATTTAATAGAAATTCGGAGATTTCTTTTTCATCAAAATAAATAAGAAATTTCCTCCTTCTGTATTGTAAACGATTTTCTCTATCTCTGGGTTTTGCCATGCTTGATGCCTTTATGCGTTGAATAGGAATATCATCAATATGATTAATAATATGCTCTAATTCATTACTTTTCTGGATTGCGATAATATGTTCTGGTCTTATAGCTCTGATCTTTTGGAGCTTCAAATCCCTTCCAATTTCTCCTGAGACAAGTCCGGTTGTATCGACAATAACAACCTCGGATTTTTTTCTGCAAAGGTTAACCATCTTTTTTGAACCATCAACCATTATAGCGATTTTCTTTGCTGGATTTGTAGAACCAACGAAAAACATTTTATCAAATTTAAGATCTTTCATATCTTTCTCATTAAGAAAAACCTTCATGGTTATAGTCCCAGGGAGTCCGATTGTTGACTGACCAACATCAGCATCAACAATAGAAATTCTTATATTTTCTTTTAATAATTTCTTTACCAGATATTTTGCCAGGGAGGATTTACCTGAGTCTGTTGCTCCTAATAGAAAAACTGTCCCTTTTTGTTTTTTCAGATTCTCTATAATCCCTTCCCATTCAGGTCCAGGACAAATATCCATGAAAAATTATAACAAAAAGTCGAAAGATACTTATACCTTAATTATTCTTTAAACCCTCTTTGCACAAGGCGTATTCTTCTTGCGAGTTCTCTGACTGCATCTGAAATTGACATCCCTTCTTCCATTAATTTTTTTACAAATTCGGCTTTTGCGAGTTCACCTATGACATATTCAACAGGACCTTTAACATCGCATATATTCTCACCTTCTTTGAGTTGTTGCTGAATACAGCTTTCAATCTCCTCAGAAGTAAATCTCTTTGCCAGTTCTTTTATCTCTTTTATGAATATATCCTGTTTTTCCATACCAATCTCTATATACGGAAAATCTTTATAACCCTACCTTTTTAATCTTATCTTAAGAATAAGTGGAGTTAATAATCAATTCCCTTCTGTGGCTCTATCTTCTTTCTATAAGCATGCTTTATTTCCTTTATTTCAGAAACAGTGTGTGCTATTTCAATAACTTTTGGATGGGCATCTCTGCCTGTTAGAATCAAATGGATCAATGGAGGTTTATTCTCTAAGAGATCAAGAACCTGAGACAAATCAATAAGCTTAAGCTTTAAGGCATTGTTAATTTCATCGAGGATTAAAATATCATAATTTCCGGAAAGCATCTTCTCTTTTGCTATTCTTATCGCATCCTGTGCATTAGCCCTGTGTTCTTCATAGGGATAAGGATTTCCATAGATACCACAGAATCCTTTTCCCATAAGATGAAGTTCAACATTTGGAGCTAATTTCTTTATGCCATTCATTTCACCTGAATACATATCGCCCTTCATAAAATAGATTATACAAACCTTCATATCATGCCCTACAGCCCTGAGTGCCATACCAAGTGCAGAGGTTGTTTTCCCTTTTCCATTACCTGTTAAAACAACTATCAGACCTATTCTTTTTTGAGGTTCAAGTTTTCTGAGATTTGCTTCCATGTATCCTCCTGAAATTTTTAGAAAAGAATATACATAATGATGATAATATTTATTATAAGATAAAATACAAGGAATATTTTGAGTTAGAGATTTAAATTTTCAGGAGGTTTGAAGATGAGTAAAAATAAAACCCTCTTGAATATATCTATTATTTTCATAATCTTTTTATTTTTTATGGCATCATGTGCACCAAAAGAAATCAAACCACCTCCGAAGCCTGCGAAGATAGCACTTGTACTTGGAGCAGGTGCATCAAGAGGGTTTGCTCATATAGGTGTCTTGAAAATACTGGAGTCGAATAAAATCCCAATCCACATGATAGTTGGCACGAGCGCAGGAAGTTTTGTTGGAAGCATTTATGCATATGGCTATAATGCGTTTCAGCTCCAGAAGATGTCCTTTTCAATAGAAAAAGGAGACATTATTGATCTTACAGTTCCAGACAATGGTTTTATTAAAGGAGATAGACTTGAAGAGTATATTAATACTCTGTTGAACAACACACCAATGGAAAAATTGAGGATACCTTTTTATGCAGTTGCAACAGATATCCAGAATGGTCAGGAAGTAGTCTTTGGAAAAGGCAACACAGGCAAAGCTGTTAGGGCAAGTTGTTCAATACCAGGGATATTCAGACCTGTAAAGATTGATAATAGGACATATGTTGATGGCGGTGTTGTAAGCCCTGTTGCTGTAGATGCAGCAAGGAGATATGGAGCAGATTTCGTGATTGCTGTAGATATATCGTCAGATATCGAAGACAGACCACCTGAAGGAACAATTGAGACCATACTGCAGTCTATCAGTATCATGTACTCAAAACTCTCTTCCATTCAACTATCAAAAGCCGACATTGTAATAAGACCAAAAGTAGGTTATATAGGTTCAAGTGATTTTTCAAAAAGGCATGAGGCTGTTCTTGAGGGTGAAAAAGCAGCAATCCAGTCATTACCAGAGATAAAAAATCTAATAAACAGACTTCAAAATGAAGGAAGGCTATAATTGGAGGGGTGCCAGAGTGGTTGGCACTCTAAGGGGACTTAGCAAAGGCTTGAAAATACTTTACAAAACCTTGTCACTCAAGGATTTGAGCCACTTTTTGTTTATATATAAATCGCTATAATTATAGCGTTTTCCATGCATTTTTGTCACGTTTTTATCACAGTAATCTGAAAACAGTTTCCAATACCAACAGTCTGGCACCCATTGTTTATTTTATTTATGGAGTGAACAGATTCATTCATTATATTCTTGATTCTAAAACTGATATAGGTAGTCTTAACTAGAGAAAAGAATACTCAGAGAAATCTTAATTTGGTAGGGAAGCTTGTAACCCCCCTACCCTATTCTTATATTATCCTTTAGGCTTTAAAATACACTCACATATACTGTTTACACCACTTCCTTTTCTTAACAGAGCAATTTATGCAGGTCCTTCACCCCTGCCTTTATGTGGTCATCAACTATGTGGATTTTTGAAAATGGTTTTGCGATCTCAATGCCTTTTTCCTGAGCCTTCTGTCCTTGCTCATCATTATCAAGGGCAAAAGATACCTCTTCTGATTTGTACTGCTCAAGTAGTTTTTCTATCCTCTCAATGTTACAGATTCCGTTTGTAGAACACAGGGTAATTTTATCATCATCAAGAATTATCTCACCTGCAAGGGCATCGAGAATATTCTCAGTTACAAGTAATCTTGAGGTGTCTCTTTTAAGAACCTAGAGGGTTTTACACCCAAGGGTCTTTTTACCTATCTCCTTGAAATGCTCTACATTCAAGTCCCCTGATCTTTTCAGGGAATGGAATTGGGATACCAATATAGTGCCTCGTATCTCTGAAAGAGTAATAGAGGATATAACCTATTGAAGGATAATACCTTATCTTTAAAATACTTCCTTATACTCTGAATGTCTTTATCATCTATAAGCAGAGTATTGTCATCGTAAAACTCCCTTATCCATCTGACCTTTCTCAGTCTATTCTCATTAATGTCCTCATTTCTGTCTTCATTACCATTACCAATTGAAGGTTCAGCTGGATATTCTTCGGATGTTAGAATCCTTACTCCAGAAGGAATCTCCTCCCCTTGTTCCCATACCCTCTGCCGCTTTTGCCCTTTCTGTTTTATTACTCCAGTACCCTCCTCATAGACAGGGTTCTTTATCGTCTCGTGAGAGATAGAAATACTACAAAGTTTGTGCATTCCTAAGGATGCCCGATCATAGGCC
>JBNAVX010000110.1:0-7906 GCA_049700155.1 Thermodesulfovibrionales bacterium | reverse complement strand
AAGTGAAGCCCCGACTTTAGTCAGGGAGCTTCACTCATAAATTTATGAATTAAGTAGATTAGATTTTTTAAATGAGGCAACGATTCAGTTCATATAGATTTTTGATGAGGCAATTCGCCCTTGACAAAATTAAACAGATGTGTTAGTGTTTAACAGAATATAAAGCCACGAAGGCTTTGAAGAAGGTCAGTAGATCTGAAGCTTTCGCGGCTTTTTTGTTTTTGCCGCGGGAAAGGGGAATTTAATGAAGAAGAATTTGATGTTATTTTTAGTTGTCTTTTTTGCGCTTATGAGACATGTTATCTGTTTTGCTTACGATGTAAACGATAAGCTAACTATTGAAGGGACACTTACAGGTGTTTATCAGTATGGAGATTTTGACTTTAAAGGAATTAAAGACTCAGACAGAGGTTCGGCTGTCCTTGATCTTGGTATAAACTTCCACCCGACAGAAAAAGATGAATTTTATGTTCTTTTAAGTTATGGTGCTGGAAATGCGTGGAATAAAGTTGGTCCTTTCTCCCTCAGTCTTTATGCTGATGACCTTGAAGCAGATTTAAAAGACATAAACGGGAGAGACAGAGATTATCTCCTTGAGGCATGGTATAAGCATATCTTCACCTTATCAAAAGATGTATCACTTGCGATAACAGGTGGAATTATAGACTCCACAGTTTATATAGATGATAATAATTTTGCAAATGATGAGGTCAGCCAGTTTATGAATGACACCTTTGTTAATAGCACAATTGCAAACCTGCCTTCTTATGACCTTGGCGGTATTGCCGAACTTAATGTATCAAACCTCTCTATTAGGGCTTTATTCATGAGCACAAAAAACGAAGAAAATAAGGAATACGGCTATTATGCACTACAATTAGGATATAAGATAGCGACCCCTATTGGTGAAGGTAACTACAGGATCTATGGCTTCACAACGAATGATAAATTTATGAAATGGGATGAAACTGAGGAGGACAATCTCCAGGGTTTTGGTGTTTCCCTTGATCAAAAATTAGGTGATATTTTAGGGGTCTTTGTGAGGGCTGGATGGCAGGATGACAGAGTAGCTATAGACCATGATCAACTTTACTCCGGGGGCTTAAACATAAACGGTAAACTCTGGGGAAGAAAAGATGACGAGATAGGCGTTGGTTATGCATATCTAAATGGTGCTGATAAAGCAGATATAGATAACACTAATGCAGTTGAAGCCTATGCAAAATTCAAGATTTCAGATTTCAGCGACATAACATTTGATGTCCAGTATGTCAATGATAATATGAAACATGATGAAGACAGAGATGGGTTTGTTTATGGAATAAGGGTAAATGCATATTTTTAAAAAATAAACTCCGTGTCAAACACGGAAAGAAAATACGAGGAGGTAGAAACTATGAAGAAAAAATTAGTTAAGGCTTTTTTAGCAACAACGATAGTTCTGTTATCTTTCTCTCTTTCATGGGCACATTTTGGTGTCATCATCCCATCTGATGATATCATCTCAAAAGAAGACAAAAAGGATATAATCCTTCAGGTGAAATTTATCCACCCTTTTGAAGGACACTATATGAATATGGAGATGCCAAAGGCATTTGGTGTTATGATAGACGGGAAAAAACACGACCTTCTTCAAACCCTGAAAAAGAATGTGGTAAAAGGTTTTACAACATGGGAGGCATCATATAAGATTAAACAACCAGGAGACCACGTATTTTATGTTGAGCCATCACCTTACTGGGAGCCAGCAGAGGAATGCTTCATCATTCATTATACAAAGGTAGTAGTTAATGCCCTCGGAAAGGAAGAGGGATGGGATGCTGAAACAGGGCTTAAAACAGAAATCGTTCCTCTAACAAGACCATATGGTCTCTGGGCAGGTAATGTTTTTCAAGGGATTGTTAAGGTTGACGGTAAACCAGTTCCTTTTGCAGATGTAGAAATTGAATATTATAATGAAGGTGGAAAGGTAAAGGCACCTGATGAACCTTATATCACACAGGTTGTTAAGGCTGATGCAAACGGTGTTTTTACATATGCAATGCCTAAAGCAGGATGGTGGGGTTTTGCAGCTCTTAATACTGCTGATTTCAAATTAAAACATGAAGATAAAGAATATCCTGTTGAGATTGGTGCTGTCCTGTGGGTAAAGACAAGAGAGATGAAATAATGCACATATCAGAAGGTGTTCTTTCTGCACCTGTTCTTGTGACAGGTGCCTTGCTCACAACAAGTGGCACAGCTCTGGGACTAAAAAAAATGGGTTATGAAAAGATACCAGAGGTAGCTGTCCTTTCATCTGCATTTTTTGTCGCCTCATTAATCCATGTTCCCATAGGTCCCTCAAGCGTCCATTTAGTATTAAACGGTCTTGTAGGCATTATCTTAGGGTGGATGGCTTTTCCTTCTATCCTTGTTGCCCTTGCTCTGCAGGCACTATTGTTCCAATTTGGCGGACTTACCTCTCTTGGTGTAAATACATTCAATATGGCTGCACCTGCTGTCATTGCATATTATCTCTTCAATTTCCCGGTAAGAAAAGCAAATCATTTAATAAGTATGCTTGCAGGTTTTGGTGCTGGGATGACAGGAGTTGGACTTGGTGCTTTGTTTGTCGCTGTATCACTTGTAACCACAGGAGAAAGTTTTATAAATGTTGGGAAGCTACTGGTTATTAGCCATCTTCCTGTGATGGTAATTGAAGGGATTATAACATCCTTCTGTATTGTCTTTTTGAAAAAGGTAAAACCAGAAATTCTCGGGGAGGCAGGAAGATGAAAAAGAAAATTAAAGTAAGCAGAATGCATTATGCAGTATGCAAAATGATTTATTGCTTAATATTTATTGCTTACTGCTTACTGCCTACTGTAGTGTATGCCCATAAAGTAAACATCTATGCATATGCTGAAGATGGTATGGTCCATTCAGAAAGTTATTTTGTTGATGGTTCAAAATGTAAGAACTCAGTCTTAGAGGTCTTCGATGAGAAAGATAAAACCAAACTCCTTGAGGGTAAAACTGATGAGGAAGGGAAGTTTTCTTTTAAGATTCCTAAAGCTACATCCCTTAAACTTGTCCTTCATGCGAGCATGGGTCATCAGGCAGAATTTATTCTTGGTGAAGATGAGGTGAGAGAGGCGATGGGTGTGAAACAACTTGCTAAGTCACCTCCCAGTAAGGTGCCTTCTAAATCAGAAGGTAGCTCTGTAATGAAGAATCAAAAAAAGGAGACTGCTGAGGTATCAGAGTTAAAAGGTTTATCTGAATCAGACATAGAAACAATCGTTGAAACCGCTGTAGATAAAAAACTCCAGCCTGTGATGAGGATGCTTGTTAAGATGCAGGAGGATAGTGCAAAGCCAGGCTTTACAGAAATAATTGGGGGTATAGGTTACATTATAGGTATTTTAGGAATCATAGCATATTTTAAAGCGAGGAAAGGAAAAATATAAGCTGATATGCACCTTGAGGAATTTGCAGAAGGTAATTCTTTTTTACACAGACTTGATCCAAGAATTAAGTTCATAACTGTTATTCCATATACTTTTGTCATCGCTTTTATGCAAGGAATAAGAGGTCCTTTTTGGGCGCTTATGGTCTCTATTTCAGCGATAGCACTCAGCCGAATAAACCTGAAAAAACTCTTTGGAAGGATGACTGTTGTAAATACATTTATATTAATCTTATGGATATTCCTTCCTTTCAGTTACCCCGGTGAAACGGTTTTTCATTTAGGTCCTTTTCGAGCAACCCACGAGGGTTTTCTTTATACACTCTCTATCACACTCAAGGCAAATGCTATTGTTCTTGCAACCATAGCAATCCTCGGCACATCAGAGGTATTTTCTCTTGCCCATGCCCTTGTCCATCTTAAGGTTCCTAATAAGTTAATCCATCTTTTCTTTTTCTTCTATCGCTATATTAGTGTCTTACATGAGGAATACACAAGACTAAAAAATGCCATGACGATTCGCGCCTTCAGACCAAAGACAAATCTCCACACATACAAAACATATGCATATCTTATCGGCATGTTAATTGTAAAGAGTTATGACCGCTCCCAGAGAATATACAATGCTATGCTATGCAGGGGTTTTACAGGGAAGTTTCCCATAGTAAGTCATTTTGAGTTTAAAAAAGTTGATATATTTTTCGGTCTTTTAATGGGTTTGATAATTATTATCCTGGCAACTACTTTTATTAATGGAGGGTAATCTAATTTGATAAAGATAAAAGAATTGCGCTTCAGTTATCCAAATGGGAAAGAGATATTCAATGATCTGGATTTTTCTTTACAGGAAGGAGAAAAGCTTGGACTCGTCGGACCTAATGGTGCTGGAAAAACAACCCTTTTTCACATAATTATGGGTCTGTTGAGACCTGCTTCAGGATATATTGAGATATTTGGAAAAGTAAGAAAAGAAGAAAAAGATTTCAAAGAAGTAAGACAAAGGATTGGTTTACTCTTCCAGGACTCTGATGACCAGCTCTTCTCACCTACAGTTGAAGAAGATATTGCATTTGGTCCATTAAACCTTGGAAAGTCTCGGGAGGAGGTAAGAAATATCGTCAGGGAGACCTGTGAGATCTTAGGACTTTCGGGATTTGAAAAAAGGGTAACCCATCGCCTCTCAGGTGGAGAAAAGAGACTCGTTGCCCTTGCAACAGTTGTTGCTATGAGACCAGAATGTTATTTACTTGATGAGCCATTTTCAGGACTTGATGAGACAACTACAGAGAGGTTTTTAGAATATTTAAAGGCAAATATAAAGACATGCATAATCATTGCTCATGACAGAGAAATCTTAAATAAGACTGTGGATAATATCTGTATTTTGAATAAAAGTAAGATTGAAAGGTTAGATCTTTCAAAAAATATTTCTAAGAAAAAAGAAAAGCGTTTATCAGTAGTAATGCCCCGAAGGGTTTAACTAAAGAATAGAAAATTACTGAAAAAGCCATGAAGGCTTTGTACCACGAAGGTGCAGTTTTCAAGGCTTTTTGTTTTGATGAGATTATGGATGACACTGAAAAACTAAGAAGATCACTCAGTCATTAGTTAGAACATAACAGTGAGCATGCCCTGATTTACAGGAATTGGGCAGATGGAACCAGCTAACCCTCCGTGAGGACAATAGGTGCGGGAGTAGCCTCCCGCACCTATCCATCGATAAATTGTATGGTTTTTGAGAAATGATCAAGAAAAGAAATACAAAAGCAGAACTTAAGACACAAGAATTTTCATATACGCATGAGCAGCGTTACGGATTAATAACTTCACTGTTAATCCATTCGATTATCTTCATACTACTTTTTTCAATCTCTTTTCATAAAAACGATGATTATATCAAGACATATTATATTCAATTCACCCAGATAGGGGAACAAACTGTTCAGGCTGCTGGGCAATCCAGAGAAATAAAGAAACCAAAAGTCTCTAAGTCTATAAAGAAAGATATCGTCCAAACACGACGTAATAATGAGATAAAGGAAGAAGCACCTTTGATAAAGGAGCCTCCTATCAAAAAGCATGAGCCAGCAGTCAAGGGTGACATTACTGATATTATTGAAAAACATGAAGCAGTTAATGTAGCAAGTATTTCTGAAACTAATGTGGCAGGCAATTCTGAATCAGAGATTCAGGGTCAAGTAACTGACAATCAAGGTGGGAGCAAGGTTGGCAATAACTCATATACCTCTCTGTCTGGCACATCTGGTGTGATCAATACAGAATTTGGTTCTACAGGCGCTCCTGCTTTTTTAAAAAGGCAGATGCCAGTCTATCCCATTCTTGCCAGAAAACTCGGTAAGGAAGGGAAGGTTGTCTTGAGGCTTTTTATAAATGAAAAAGGGCAACTTAAAGATGTAGAAGTTGTTGAGCCTGCTGGCTATGGATTTACAGAATCTGCTATAGAGGCAGTGAAGATGTCAACCTTTTCACCTGCACATGTGAATGGTGTAAACGTTGCATCAAAAGCTTTGTTGACAGTACGGTTTGTCCTTAAAAGGGATTGATATTAAGAAAGAGGAACACAGATGGAATGGCTTAAGGCATTAGTTGATTATGGGATCATAGGACTTCTAATAGTTATGAGTATTGTGGCAGTCTCAATCGCAATAGAGAGATGTCTTGTTTTCAAGAAGATCAGGGTAGAAGATTTTGATGATAAAAAATCACTTGAGATAGAACTTACAAAAAAGATGCATATCATAGCAACCATAGGAAGCAATGCACCGTATATTGGATTGCTTGGCACTGTGCTCGGCATTATGCTCACCTTTTATACAATAGGCAGGGAAGGACTGATGGATACAGGGAAGATAATGATCGGACTTGCCCTTGCACTGAAGGCTACTGCCATAGGTCTTCTTGTCGCCATTCCTTCTATTACCTTTTATAATTTTCTTCTCAGGAAGGTGAAGGTGTTGATAGCTCAGTGGGAGCACATAAATGGAAGAAAAAGAATTTGATTATATAAATGTAATCCCGCTTGTCGATGTGATGCTTGTGTTGCTTACCATCGTTCTTACTACATCAACATTCATTGCCTCTGGGATGATCAATGTCTCTCTTCCAAAGGCATCTGCCGAACACAAAGAAATTTTGAAAAATCAGGTCATATCTATCGATAGAGAAGGAACTGTATATCTCAATTCATTACCTGTGACACTTAATGAATTAAAAGACAAAATGCTTCTCTTGGACAAGATAACCCCTATCCTGGTACGTGCAGACAGGGATATAAGACTTCAGGTATTCGTGGATGTCCTCGATATTATCAATAACCTTGGATTCAGGAAAGTCGCAATCCAGACAGAAAAGGGAGGTGATTAAGAATTCAAAATTATAAATGCAAAATGATAATTGAAAATTGAGAAATGAAAGGGGCAGGAGTAGCCTTGGAGGGGACACCCTGCCCCATAGGGTAACGCTGCGAAATACAACGCCCCATTTCATTTTAACAGAAAAGGGGGTGGAAAAATTTCTGGAGGTGCTGAATGATAAAGGTTTTGAGGGTTTTTCTGAGTTGCATTTTGAGTTTATTAATTATTTCATCAGTTGCACTGGCAGAGGAAAAAGAGGGAACAGAAAAGGAGAAAAAACAAAAGGAGGCAGAACTCGAAGAGATTGTGGTTACTGCTACGAGGACAGAGAAAGAGATAACAGAAGCCCCTGCCTCTGTAAGTGTGGTCACAAAGGAGGAGATGGAAAAGAGGAACATCAAAGCTGTTGATGAAGCACTAAACACCATCCCGGGTGTCTTTAACAGGCGAGGAAAAGGGCTTATGGACACACTTGCACACATCAGTTTGAGGGGAATTCCAAAGGCAAACAGGACTCTAATCCTTCTTGATGGGGCGCTTGTCAAGAATTTTGTGTCTCCTGGTAGAATTTCATATTAAAAAGTTGTAAAAGGTCATATGCTTTTGCCCTAAGTATAGGGACAGGATTTCTCCACTTTCCCTGTTTGAGTCTGTCAATTTGGAGCATGAGATTAATTTCAAGGATACTGACAGACTGAAAATAACCACCAAGCTTCATCCTGATTTGTTCTATTCTGCTGTTAAGGTTTTCTACTGCATTTGTCGTATACATATATTTTCGTATGTCTTCAGGGTATCTGAGAAAACACAGATAATTATCTATTTTTGGTAACACTGCTTTTATAAATGTTGGATATTTGTTTTTATACTGATGGCAGAGATTTTCAAATCGCCCTTTGCCTTCTTCATGGTCTCTGGATAATTTGATGTTTTCTAGTTCTTTATTGAACGAAGAAGCATCCTCTTTTGCCATATTCCTTCTTACATTTCTCTGAAGATGAATATAACAGAGTTGATGTTCTGTCAATGGATACAGGGCTTTTATCGCATCATTAAGCCCAGGGAAATCATCACTTACAAT
>JBNAVX010000109.1:0-8039 GCA_049700155.1 Thermodesulfovibrionales bacterium | reverse complement strand
ATTTCAATTAATTCTTGAAATTGTTTAAAAAAGGACTTGATTTTTAAAGAAATTCTTGTGTTAAACTATGAAAAGTTTTAAAAGGTAAATAGGCGATGTCGCTAAGAGGAAAGACAGTAATTATCAGTGGTGCAACAAGGGGAATAGGGAAAGCAATAGCTATAGATTTAGCAGGTCAAGGCGCAAATATCAGTTTCAGTTTTCTGAAGAATAATATTCAGGCAAAGGAACTTGAAAGGGAAATAGACGGATATGGAGTTAAAGCAAGGTCATTTCAAGTAGATATAAGAGATTATGATGCTGTGAAGGGATGGGTGGATAAGACTATTGAGTTATTCGAAGGCATAGATATTGTGATTAATAACGCAGGGATAACCAAAGATAAGGTTCTTGCATTTATGGGAACTGATGATTGGCATGAGGTAATTAGTACCAACTTAGACGGAACATTCAATCTTACAAGGGCATGTATCATAGAGTTCATGAAAAAGAAAAAAGGTGTTATTGTGAATATCAGCTCTGTAAGCGGTGTTATGGGAATTGCAGGACAGACCAATTATTCTGCCTCTAAGGCAGGTGTTATAGGCTTTACCAAATCACTTGCAAGGGAGGTTGCTCCGTATAACATCAGGGTCAATGCAGTTGCACCAGGTTTTATTGAGACAGATATGATTAAAGATTTGAAAGAGGAATACAAAAGCCAGCTAATTAAAAGGATACCATTAAACAGATTTGGTAGACCTGAAGAGGTAGCAAAGGTCGTGAGGTTTTTAGTCAGCGACGAATCAAACTATATAACAGGACAGACAATAGTAATAGATGGAGGTTTGTCATAATAACTCAAAACGCAAAATTCAAAAGTCAAAACTATGTTTAAGTTTTGAGTTGTAGTTTTGAGATTTGAGTTCTGAAATAAAAGTGGACAAAAAAACAATAGTAGTAACAGGCATAGGAGTAGTTGCACCTAATGGTATAGGGAAAGAAGAATTCTGGGATGCTTTGAAAGAAGGCAGGTCAGGAATCAAGCTAATCAAAAGATTTGATACAAATGGATTTAGATGTAAGACAGGAGGAGAGATTGATAATTTTAATCCTACCATCTTTCTGGGCAATAAAGGTCTAAAAGGACTTGACAGGTCTGCAAGACTTCTTTGTTCTGCTGCAAAATTAGCAGTAGATGATGCAAAATTAAAAATTGATCATAAAAATACAGGAGAGATCGGTGTCTGTACGGGTACAACATTATCTTCTCTCTGGAACTTTGCTGAATATGAAAGAGGTGCAATAAAAGATAGTCCCCTTTTTACGGATGCATCTCTTTTCCCCGGAACAGTTGTTAATGCTGCCTCAAGCCAGGTCTCTATCAGATTTAATATCCAGGGATTTAATACAACCATCTCTACAGGTTATACATCAAGCCTTGATGCATTAAAGTATGCTATAGATTTCATCAGGCTGGGGCGTATTAAGGCTGTTCTTGTTGGAGGGGTAGAGACTTTTGCCTTGATAAATTATATTGGTTTTTACAGGTTAGGTTTTTTTGCTGGTATAAGAGGGGAAGAAATCTGCTGTCCTTTTGATAAGAGGAGGAATGGAATTATATTAGGTGAAGGAGCAGGTGTAATAGTTATAGAAGATGAAGAATGCGCAAAAAAGAGGGGTGCAAATATCTATGCAGAGGTTAAAGGAATGGGTAGTTTTTTTGATGGATATAGGATGGGTAAATATAATCCTGAAGCAATAGGGTTAAAAGAGAGTATGAAGAAAGCTATCAGAGGTTCTAAATTAAGACTCTCAGATATCGATTACATCTGTGCTTCGGCAAATTCAGTGCCTGAACAGGATAGACTGGAGACGAAGGCGATAAAAGATGTCTTTGGTAAAAACGCATATAACATACCTGTTAGTTCTATAAAGTCAATGATAGGAGAGTCTTTCAGTGCAAGTGGTATCTTTCAAATTATTGCATCTATTGGCAGTATAGTAAATAAATTCATACCACCAACGATTAATTACAGAGTAAAAGACAGTGATTGTGACCTTGACTATGTAGCTAATAAGTCAAGGATGGCAAGAATAAACAATGTATTGATAAATAATTTTGGTCCTGGTGGTAACAATGCATCAGTTATTGTGTCAAGACACAAGACATGAGCCGCCAGTCACCAGACTTCAGACATCAGACCATAGACTTTAGTCTTTTGTCTGGCGTCTGGTGTCTGATGTCTGGCGTCTGGTGTCTGATGTCTGGCGTCTGGTGTCTGATGTCTGGTGTCTGAGGTCTGATGTCTTTTAATGTTCTTTTATAAGGAGGTTAAATGGCAAATAATAACCATGAACAAGAAGTAAGAAAGATGATTTCAGAGATTACAGAGGTCCCTGAAGAAGACCTAACACTTGATGCTGACTTTTTTAATGACCTTGGGATAGACTCATTAAAAGCAATCGAGATAGTAGCAGCCTTTGAGAAGAAATACCGCATCGTAATACCAGAAAATGACATCCCTAATATAAGAAACCTCAAACAGGTGCTTAAGTATACGGAGAGACTAAAATAGACGTCAGACATCAGACAAAAGACAAAATAAGAAAGAAAAAGAAGATGGTTAGAGATTATACAAAGATAAAAGCATGGCAGCTAGCTGACCAACTGGCAATAATGGTTTATAAAGTAACAAATAATTTTCCAAAAAGTGAGATTTGGGGTTTGACTTCTCAGATGAGGAGATCTGCTATATCTGTACCGGCAAACATAGTAGAGGGCTCTGCCAGGAAAAATAGAAACGAATATTTGCAGTTTTTATATATTGCTATTTCATCATTAACAGAATTAAGTTATTACATTAGATTTTCAAAAGAGATAGGTTTTTTAGACACAAAACAATATGAGGAGCTATGGCTAAAAAGCCAAGAAAATTTAAAAACACTACAAGGATTAATTTCCTATATTGAAAGGTCTGAAGTCTGATGTCTGAAGTCTGATGTCTGATGTCTGAAGTCTGATGTCTGAAGTCTGATGTCTGATGTCTGAAATAAAGTGGGATAAAGAAAAGATAAAATCAATTCTCCCTCATAGAGAGCCGTTTTTATTCATTGATGAGGTGATTGAGATTGATGGGACAGATAGGGTAGTAGCTGTTAAGCATATGAAAGAAAATGAAGATTATTTTAGAGGTCATTTCCCTGACAGACCGATAATGCCCGGAGTCTTAATCATAGAGGCGATGGCACAGACATCTATAATTCTGTATTACATTTGTAAACCAGAGATAGCAGGGTCTCATCCAGATTATTATCTGGGTAAGGTCAAGGCAGAGTTTTTGACACCAGTATATCCCGGAGATCAATTGACTATAGAAGCAAAGAAAGTAAAGTTTACGGATAATGCTGCGATAACAGATACTGTAGCTAAAGTGAATGAAAATATCGTTGCAAAAGCAAATTTTGTGTTTGGAATTAAGAAGAAATAAAATGAAAACTCAAAACCCAGAGGTCAAAATTCAAAATTACAACTTAAATCCTAAAGCTGATTTAAAAACCCGTTGTTATCATTTTTCAGTTTCAATTATCAAATTCTTAGAAATTTTACCAACCAAAAGGGTATACATAATAATTGGAGATCAGCTATTAAGGTCTGCTACTTCAATTGGAGCTAATATTACTGAAGCAAAATCATCAAGTTCAAGACGTGATTTCATCAAGTTTTATGAGATTTCTTTAAAATCTGCTAATGAAACAAAGTATTGGTTAGGTTTATTAAGAGACGCTACTTCACTCGATAAGAAAGAGATAGAAAAACTTTTAAATGAGGTAGAAGAGATATCTAAAATGCTTGCTGCTAGTTTGTTAACCTTGAAGAACAAAAGGTAGTTTTAAGTTTTAAGTTTTAAGATGTGACTTTGAGATTTGAAATTTGAGGTTTGAGTTGAATAAGACTAATATAAGGATTTTGAAATGAACAGACGAAGGGTAGTGGTAACAGGGCTCGGGGTAGTCTCATCCGTTGGGATTGGCAAAGACGAGTTCTGGAAGTCCATAATAACTGGTAAATCAGGCATAAGTAAAGTTACCTCATTTGATACCAAGGAATTCAGGTGTCATTATGCAGGTGATATAAAGAATTTTATCCCTGAAGATTTTATTGATAGAAGAAAGGTCAGATTCCTCGGTCGAACATCACAACTTGCCATAACTGCAACCTCCCTTGCTCTAAAAGATGCCAGATTTTCTTTGAGAAATAATTGTAGAGAAAGGACAGGAGTTTTTATCGGGACTACGATGGGAGAGAGACCATTGGAGGAATCTATTGATACATGGATTACAGAAGGTTTTGATAGAATAGAGAGGAAGAAGATATTACAGTCTCCACCGAATAACTTATCTGTTAATGTCGCTAATTATTTTAGGTTTCATGGACCAAATTATCTTATCCCAACAGCCTGTGCTGCTGGTAACTATGCAATAGGTTATGGTTTTGATTTAATAAAAAGTGGAGATATTGATTATGCAATTGTAGGAGGTGCTGATTCATTCTCCAAGCTTGCATTCAGTGGTTTTCATCGTCTCTATGCAATGGCTCCTGAGAAATGTCAACCCTTTGATAAAAATAGGAAAGGTATGCTCATAGGAGAAGGGGCAGGGGTTTTATTTCTTGAATCCCTTGATTCTGCTTTAAAAAGAAAGGCGTATATATATGCAGAGATTTTAGGCTATGGCATAAGTTGTGATGCCTTTCACATGACAGCATCACATGTTGATGGTATAGAAAGGGTAATGAGAAAGGCATTAAAAGATGCGGATATTAATGAGGAGGAGGTAGATTATATCTGTGCTCATGGCACAGGCACTCCTGGAAATGATAAGACTGAATGCTCTGCGATCAAGAAGGTATTTAAAGGAATATATAAAACAATTCCCGTCAGTTCAATAAAATCTATGCTCGGTCATACAATGGGTGCTGCATCTGCTATTGAGGCATTAGCCTGCTGTCTTGCAGTGAAAAATAACATTATTCCTCCAACAATAAATTTCCAGACCCCTGACCCCGAATGTGATATAGACTGTGTGCCCAATAAAGCAAGAGTAAAGAAGGTGAATATCGCCTTAAATAACGGCTTTGCCTTTGGAGGAAATAACTCGTGTCTGGTAGTTGGGAAGTTCAGTTAATATGGAGACACAAAAGAATATGGAATTCCTTGAAAAGCTCAAAGAAGTCTTTTTAAGCTTTCTAAAGGATGAGGATGTAAAGGTCATATTGTTTGGTTCCAGAGCAAGGGGAGACTTTGTTAATACTTCAGATATTGATATCGGTATTATAGCAGGTAAAAATTTTGATAAAAGAAAACTGATTTTATTGCGTGAATATATAGAAGAATTGAATATTCCATATAAAGTTGAAATTATAGATCTATCTAATGTATCAGAGAAATTTAAAGAGATAGCTTTAAAGGAAACAGTAGTATGGAAAGATTAGAAGTCAGATATGAGGATGCTAAAAGGGCAATAGGGACCTTGATAGAAATCATCCATCAACCTTTTTCTATTATTGTGAGAGATGCGGCAATACAGAGGTTTGAATATACATTTGAGGCATTCTGGAAATTTATCAAAGACTATTTAAGGATAAAAGAAGGGGTTGTATGTAATTCACCAAAGTCTTGTTTTAGAGAACTTTTTACCATAGGTATAATTAAGGAGGATGAGACAATTAAACTCCTTGAGATGACCGATGACAGGAATATGACATCACATACTTATAAAGAAGAAGTTGCCAAGATTATATATGGGAAGCTAAAAGAATATGCTGAATTAATGGAAGATATTATAGAGCGTTTTAAAATTTAAAGTTTTTGTTATAAAAAAATGAGTATTAGCTTAAATAATAGTTTCGTTTTTGTAGGGAATAATTCCTATAGGGTTAGGAAGTTCAGCTTATAAGATAATTTCAAAGTAGTAAAAGTAAATGATAAATAAATTAAATGAGATTTAGTGAGCTTGTAAGATTATTAGAGGAAAATGGATTTAGAATTGTGAAAGAAAAAGGCTCAATAAGGTATTATGGGAAACATGGCTGGGATAAGCTAATTAGAGTGGATTATCATGGGTCGAAAGAAGTGCCTAAAGGGACTTGTTATGCTATATTAAAAGCAGCAGGTTTGAAGAGAAATGATTAAAAAGGAGGTGTTTTAATATGATTGAATTGGAATATTCTTTAGTAATAGAAGCAACAAAAGAACCAGATTTTTTTGGATTTTATTCTCCTGATTTAGAAGGCTTTACAGGTATAGGACATTCTATAGAAGATTGTCTGTATAAAGCAAAATGGGGAATTATTGAGCATATTAATTTGTTAAAAGAAAAAGGTCTACCTATTCCACCGAAGAATCCAAATCCAAAAATTATCATTCAAAATGAGCAGGAACTGGTTACTGTATAGATTAGTATGAAAGAAAATATTTTTCCCCCGCCAGTTGGAATTTTGAGCATATTGTAAAATTAAAAAACAGGGTTATGGTTAACAGGGTAAACAGGTTGTTGGGTTATCGTGAAATAGAGATATGCTCACCAGAGGAGGTAGAGTTAATATATATCGTTTTCTTTTTATAATTGAAAAGTCAAACAGCCAATGTATATCAAATTTGAGTCTAATATTTATAGTCTAATGTCCAAAGTCTACAGTCTGAGGTCTATGGTCTAATGTCTGGTGTCTATATTTTTATGTCCGAGGGAGCTTTGAGCTAATTTTTAAACTATGGCAGGCGAAAGAAGAGTAGTCATTACTGGAATCGGTCCCTTAGCTTCACCAGGAATTGGCAAAGATGCCTTCTGGGAAGGGATTCTTAAAAAGAGGACAGGATTAAGATTAGAGGAAATTAGTATTGATGGAGAACTCTGGGATAGATTCTATCTGCATAAAATAGATGATTTTGATATAGAGAAATTCGATATTGAAAAAGAGATACTTGATGATATAAAAGTATGGAAAAATGGCAAAGATGATATAGACCTATTCTATTTATTAGCTGCAGTAAAACTTGCTTTAGATGACAGCGGTCTCTCTTATGATAAAGAGCAAAATAATATAGGGTTATTCTTGACAGTTGAACATCCTGGATTTGAAATATTTTGTGAAAGGATAATCACAGAAGCAGTTAAATATTTAGAAGAAAATTCTCCAGTTAATAAATTATCAAAACATAAACTGTTCAGATACATATATGATCGTTTCTCCCGGCCTGGCTACGACCTTCAGACTTTCATGTATTTATACTTTGTTGCAAAGGCATTTGGGCTTCATGGTTACTCATTATTTACAAACAACGCATGTGCGTCAGGTCTTTTTGCTCTTGAATCTGCAGTAAGACAAATAAAATATGGTCAAAGTAATATTGCTCTTGTTGCCTCTGGAGATGTTGCTAATACAATGTTTAAACATTTATGGTTTAAAGAACAAGGGTTTTATGCTGAGGATGGAAGAATAAAGCCTTTTTCTAAAAATGCTAATGGTATAGTACTCGGAGATGGTGCCTCAGCAATAGTTTTAGAAGAACTAAATCATGCCTTAAATAGAAAAGCACATATTTATGCCGAATATTTAAGTGGGGGATTCTCTCTTGAAGGTTGGAAGGTTACTATTCCGCAAATAGGAAGTTCTTCTTATCAAAATAGCATAAAATCAGCCCTTAAAAGAGCTAATCTAAAACCTGAGGACATTGATTTAATCAATCCTCATGGAGTAGCAATTAAAGTTACTGATACTTATGA
Organism: Thermodesulfovibrionales bacterium; assembly: GCA_049700155.1. Classification (GTDB taxonomy): domain Bacteria; phylum Nitrospirota; class Thermodesulfovibrionia; order Thermodesulfovibrionales; family SM23-35; genus JACAEY01. The sequence continues at coordinate 275 of JBNAVX010000109.1, read as the reverse complement.
GTCTAGGGCAATTACAGATGTATTTGGAGAAAATTCTAATAAGCCTTTAATTACAGCATTTAAACCATATATTGGGCATAACTTAGGAGGTTGTGCTATATTAGAGAGTATCATTCTTTTATTATCCCTTGAAAACAATTTAATTCCCCCGACTTTAAACTGCGAAGAAATTGAACCTAAACATAACATTGAATTAGTAAAAGAATTGATGACTTATTCTTTTAAAAATGCTATGAAGTTATCCTGCGGATTTGCAGGATATAATGGAGCAGTTA
>JBNAVX010000108.1:0-8042 GCA_049700155.1 Thermodesulfovibrionales bacterium | reverse complement strand
CCCCTTGAAGATAAAGGATATTTAAAGAATTCACTTAAAAACTTTTGACATTACACATATTCTTAGTAGGAGGATACTATGAAAGAAAAAGGGAAAAAGAATACCATGTGTTCCTGTTGTTCAAATCCATATTCTGTACTTTTAAATAGGGAATTACCCGAACAAAAGAAAGAAAATGAGACAAATGGGATAAGTCGCATGGATTTTCTTAAAGTGATAGGTCTTGGAGCTCTTGGTTTGAGTTCTGTTATAGGAAGTGAGGCTTTCGCTGCCGCTACAAAAAATAAAAATATTAAAATTGTTAAAGGGAAAGAGGACACATTAATTATTGATAAGGAAAATAAAGAATTAAGGATCTCAGCCACAGTTACTAAAGATAGTTCAAAGCCAGCTGTTGCTGATTGGGGGCGTCGTTTCCAGGCATTCTTTGGCTCGAAAGGTGGCAAGATGGAAGCATTCTTCGTATTTACTACAGATGTTTCAAGAACAGATATTAACAAGGCTTTGCAGGAAATAGGCGTGAGATCAAGAAGACAGATCCCTATGGAAGAGGTGGCTACACGTACTGGTTTGAAACCAACAACGACAGCTGACGATTATCTGCAGGGAGATCCAATTGTCGTAACAATTAGATTTAAAAAAGGTTCAATGATTGTCGAGGCAGCTCTTGAAGACCTGATAGATGAAAAAATCATCGTAGAAGGACATGAAATTATAAAACCATATACCCCACACTGGGTTTATCATGGAACTGCAGAAGCGATAGGTTTTGGCTCTGGATGTATTGTGTGCCCATCTGATTGTAATGGTGGAATTATCACAGATAATGTTCTGCCTCTTAAAACTACAGTTAATTATTATAAAGTTAATTGGGAGAGGATGCCAGAAGTAGGCTCAAAGGTAGAGGTTGCGTTGAAATCTATTTATGGGCCATATCGTTTGTCCTCAACAAAGGCTTAGATATATAAAATTCTTAGCATATATGTAAGTATGGATAAAGACCAGGTTAGTATAAGCAGAGGTGATTTCCTAAAGACTGTAGGTGCATATATTTTTTTGGGCATCAGCTCAATTAAGGTATTTCCAGGTCTTTTTAAAAAAGTTATCTTCAGACTTGCTGAAGCAAATGCATATGATGTATTCCAAAATTTACCCACAAGAGAAACTCCTTTAATAATAGATGAAAAAAGAAAGAGAGTACTCATCTACACAGAGGTAAATGGGATAAATGTCCGTAAATGGAATAATCACTGGGGAATTGTATCTAAAGATGGCAAATTTCAAGACAGAGCAATCCTTATAGCTTATGCTAATCACCTTGATTTTCATGATGCACTTCTAAAGATAGGTGCAAAACCAGGCAATAATCTAAATAAGGATACCAATGGCAAATATGTTGAAGGAGACCCACTAGATATTAAAGCAACCTGGCCAGGTCTCGGAAAGGAACTCACACTTGATGAGATTTTTATAGATGAAAAAGGGAAAAAATTCAATATAAGATTCGGTGGAAACAGAAAGGCATCAGAAGAAAAACGAACAGGTTGCCTTACTTGTTTGGAAAGTTGCTGGATAGCTATTTCAAGCAATGCTAATTATCCACAAATAGGCTCTATAAAGCGTTTTATTAATCCAAATTCCCGTTTTAAAGGACGGGATGATATCCTTCCAGATGATGGCAAACCTGTCATCATGATTTATAAGGTAGCAAATGGAAAATAAGTGCATATCTATCATAATCCCTACTTACAATGAAGAAGAAAGGATAAGGTGTTGTATAGAGTCGGTAAGGAAGTTGAATCCCTTTGAAATTATTGTCGTAGATGGAGGGAGCACTGATAGAACAAGAGAAATCGCTAAGGATGAAGGGGCGATTGTGATTCAATCCCCAAAAGGAAGAGGTATCCAGATGAATAAAGGCGCTTCATTAGCAAAGGGAGATATACTGCTTTTTCTCCATGCTGATACCATAATTGCAAATGAAACATCTTTTTTATGTCACACTAAAATAATTCCTGGGTCTAAAGAGATACAGAAACAATCCGTGAAACAAGTACAGGAAAATGTCTTGGATGAAATTTCGGATATATCTGATAAATATATTGGTGGATTTTTCAGACTCAGGTTTGATGATGATTCTTTATCTACAAGACTCGTTGAATTTTTCGCTAATTTAAGAGCAAGACTGCTTTCCTTACCATATGGAGATCAGGCAATCTTTATCAGAAGAGATATATTTGAAAAAATCGGGGGCTTTAAAGAGTATCTGTTTCTCGAGGATATAGATTTGGTAATCAGGCTCAGGAAATTAGGAAAGTTAAAATATATTCCTTATTGTGTGATAGCCTCTTCAAGACGTATAAAAAAAGGATTTCCTTTCTCACCAATTATTGTAAGTTTGAGAAATGCTCTTATAGCTTTACTTTTTTTACTGGGTGTTAAACCTTTAAGTCTTGTGAAAATATATAAATAAAAATTATAAGGATGCTTTATGGTTAAAAGGATTCTTGATAAGGCATTATCAGGTGAAATTCTTAATGCAAAGGAGATATCTTCATTATTTGAAGTTCCTTTGTTTTCTTATGATTCAGCTTTGATTCAATCTGCAGCCCGCAAGATGTGTGAGGATACATCTAATGGTCTTGCTGAAGTTCATGCACAGATCGGACTCGATATCGCTCCTTGTCCACGAAATTGCCTTTTCTGTTCCTTTGCTTCTTGTAATGGTATTTTCTCAGAAATTATCGAATTGACAATAGAGGAAGTTGTCAAACGTGCCCTCGAATTTGAATCTGATGGGGCGAATGCAATATACCTTATGACAACTTCGCGATACCCTTTTGAAAAGTTTATAGAGGTAACACAGGAGGTTAGAAAGTCTATTAGAGGAGATACTATTCTAATTGCAAATATTGATGATTTTTCTGAAAAACAGGCAATAAAGTTGAAGGACGTAGGCTTTTCAGGAATATACCATGCTGTAAGGATGGGTGAGGGAAGGGACACAAATATTCCACCTGAAAAAAGACTCAAGACAATTAATAATGCAAAAAGTGCTGGTTTACTTATAGGAACTTGTGTAGAGCCAATAGGTCCTGAACATAGTATCGAAGAGCTGGTTGAAAAAACCATTATTACACGAGATATCAATCCTGTCTTTAGTGGAGCAATGAGGAGAATAACAATCCCTAAAACTGAACTATCAAAACATGGAACTGTATCTGAAGCAAGGATGGCACATATCGTTGCAGTTGTGAGGTTGTCAATGGGTTATAACATTATGGGGAATTGTACACATGAGCCAAATATTATAGGTGTAGCTTCAGGTGCTAATCTGATATGGGCAGAGACTGGGTCAAATCCTCGCGATACAGAAAAAGAAACAGAAGGCAAGAGAGGATTAACTGTTCAGCAATGCAGACAGATATTTAGAGAGGCGGAATGGGACATACTTGTAGGACCATCAAAGATTTTTAGCACTGTAAGAACGTTCAAAAAATCTGATTTGGGATATGGAACACTCCTCAAGGATTAAAGAATTTTTACAGACCTGTGAGAACTGTGGTAGATGTAAAAGGGTGTGTCCGTTTCTGGACACATATGGCACTCCTGATAAGATTATCTCTGAAACACCAGAAAAGGTTTTCTTTTGTTCAAATTGTAAGGCATGTGATACAGTTTGTAAAGAAAGGTTAAACCCCTCAGATGCATTGTTTGAAACGAAATCAATACTGTTAAGAAGTGGTAATTATACAACTGAGGTGAGAAATGCCCTGAATTCTGCAAGCGGATATGCAATGAGAGGACATAAATTTCCGTTTGTATATTACTCATCTACTGATACAGTCTTTTGGCCCGGTTGTGGTGTAGCTGGAACAAGTCCAGAAATAGTTAAAAAGACTATCCTGCTACTCAATAAACATCTGAATAAAAAAGTTGGCTTAGTCCTTGACTGTTGTTTTGATCCACTCTACCAACTCGGAGATGTTGATTCAGTGAAGAGGGCTGCTGAAAGAATACAAGAGAGACTTGAAAAACACAAGGTAAAACACCTTATAACAGGGTGTACAAATTGCAGAAAAACCCTTTCAATCTATCTTAAGAATATCAAGGTTGAACATATATTTGAGGTTTTAAATCATGGTTTCCAACAACGAACACAGAACTCAGAACCCCAGACCTACTATCTTCATCACCCTTGCCCGTCTTTTAGATCAGATAAGATAAGACAAAATGCAAAAACATTTCTGCAATCAACTAATGGTGAGAATTCAAGACCAACCTGCTGTGGTCACGGTGGGGGGATCAGTTCATTATCGCCAGAACTATCAAAGAAGTTTACTGATAAAGTTATTAATGCATCAAAAGGAAATACTGTTATTACTTATTGTATGGGCTGTAAAGGTAAATTTCTTGAAAATGGAAAAAAGGCATATCATTTACTTGAACTCATAGCAGGTGTTAAGCCAATTGAACAACCTGTTTCTTCAGGCAAGAAATGGATTAACAGGTTTATACTCGCAACAGCTCAGAGGTTTAATCTCAAAAAATTACTTTTTGGAATAACAGTAGTCTCTTTAATATTTCTTACAACTTATCTTAGAAGAGAAGGTTATATATCAACAGAAGGAATACTGAATTTTATAAAACAGTATAAAGTAATGGCACCACTGCTTTTTATCCTTATTTATTCAATTGGACCAAGTCTCTTTATCCCAAGTCTTCCTTTAACATTAGGTGCTGGTTTCCTGTGGGGTCCTTTCTGGGGAGTGATGTTTGCTATAACAGGAGCGACAGCAGGCTCATCTGTTGCATTCTTAATTTCACGCTATCTTATGGCTGACACTATTAAAAGACGCTTTGGCTATGAAAAATGGAAATGGCTGAAAGAAAAAGTTGAAAAACACGGCTGGAAAGCTGTTGCATTCGCAAGATTATTACCTATTTTACCCTTTCCTGTCTTGAATTATATGTTTGGTGTAACACCCATATCATTCCTACACTACTTATGGGCTACCTTCGTATTTATGCTTCCAGCATGTATTGCATATGTAGCATTTGGTAGTTCAATGGGGGAACTGATTTTAAAAGGTAATATAAAAGGTCTAATAATTGGAATTATCATTGCATCTATAGCATTTCTATTACCTTTTGCTTTAAAACCAATTGTAAAAAAGGTATCTTCTCAAGAAGATACCCAAGAATGAAGTTAGAATCAGCGATTGGAATTTTCTTCAGAGTTCCTCATTTTGGCAAGGTTAAAAAAAGACTTGCTAATGACACAGGCAAACATTTCGCACTAAAGGCTTATAAATCAATGCTGAAAGAAACTTTTGAAAATGTTTCAGGACTGAAGGGTATTGATATATATGGTTTTTATGATGGTGAATTATCATCTGAAAATTGCCTCTTAAATTCTGATAATGCCTCTATTGACCCTTTTAAAAAAGGAGTTCCTTTAATTCCACAGAAAGGTAATAATCTCGGAGAAAGGATGTATAATGCAATTCAATTGCTCCTTAATACTGGATACCAGAAAGTCTCACTCATCGGAGCCGATTCTCCTGATTTACCAGTTTCTTTTATAGATATGGCATTCAGAAAGCTTGATCTTTATGACCTTGTCATTGGTCCTACAGAAGATGGTGGTTATTATCTTATCGGGATGAAGAAACCTCTTGATGAGATCTTTAAAAGTATTCAATGGGGACAAGATACAGTTTTAAAAGATACAATTTCTAATGCCCTGAACTTAGGAATATCTTATTTTCTCCTTCCTGAATGGTATGATATTGATGAGATTGATAATCTCAAACGCTGGAGATTAAATAGAAGAAAGTCGGTCAGTCAGCAAAGATAAAACGTTAAATATTGCATATGATTCTGGATGAGAGAAAACGATTATCATCTGTTCTTTTTGTTATTCCATGAGAATCAAGATATTCAAGGAAAGGCAAAGCATATTTTCTCGAGGTTCCGAGTAGTTCTCTGAATTCTGATACGAGTATCTCATTTTTTCTATTTGAAAAATCTTTTAAAAGTTCTTTCATCTTTTTGTAAATAGAAGATGTTATATAGAGTGATTCATTTATCTTTATAATACTTCCTTCGTTAACCATGAATCTCAATATATCAGAGAGAAAGCTTTTATTAACTTTTAGAGATTGTGATATTTCTTCTGGGGTTAAAGGTTGGAATCCTGCATTATCAAGAATTTTAATTATTTTTTCTTTGAGAATCTCGTTATCTTTTGACAATCCTATATTGAAACTACTGAGCCTTACTATTTCTTTCTCAACAATTATATCTTCTATTTCTGTAATCATCTTTTCAAAAAGTTTTGGTTTAACCTTCATATGATTTCTCAGTTCTTCTTTCTGGATACCAGGTTTCAAGGGATTTTTTGTATGAAAATCTTCTAATAATTCTCTCATAATCTTTTGAAAAAGACCAAAAAAGTCTTTATGGATCAAAATACTATCAAATTGTTTAATAACATTGTCTTTTTTTAATGACTCTATCGCTTTATTTATAGCCTCAAAATCAGCATTAATCCATCCTTCTATTAGTGAGACATTAATACCCTGCATACCAGATCTCTTGACTTTTACTGCTATCCTTTGAGTTAGTGCAGCTTTGTCGAATATTTCAAGTTCTTTTAAACTCTTCTTGTGACTCATTTTGTAAGATGTCGGATCAAATACTTCTCCACCCCCAACTGTTTCTACAGGCGAAAATCTCCTTATAATATATCTATCTCCTGACATAGCTATTACAGGCTCATTAAGTCTGAACTGGCAGTAACAATTTTCTCCTGAATTGAGTTTATCTCTGCCAAACAAAATAACTCTTGCCATGACTTCTGATGTCCCGATATGAAAATGGACAACATCGCTATTTTTCAATGAAGGGACATTTTGAAGCAATTCTAATTTTGCATCAACCATTTTTGTTGGGATAAATCTATCAGGTGTTACAATTGTATCTCCTCTTTTTATCTCTTCTTTGCTAACTCCCTGAAGGTTTATTGCAACCCTTTGACCTGCATATGCTGTGTTTATGGCTCTTCCATGGCTATGGAGTCCTCGAACCTTACTCTTAATCCCGCTTGGAAGTATATCAACAACATCTCCTACTGATATCTTTCCTGAGAAAGCAGTACCTGTTACTATTGTTCCAAAACCCTTTAATATAAAGACTCTATCAATTGGAAGTCTGAAAATGCCTTTTGTAGATTTTGGTTCTATATTAATAGCCATTTCTCTGATCTTTTCTTTCAGCAGGTCTATGTTAGAGAGAGTTTTTGATGAAACATAGACGATTGGTGACCTTTCGAGGAAAGTTCCTCTGACAAATTTTATCACATCATCTTCAATAAGTTTAAGCCACTCCTCATCAACAAGGTCAACTTTAGTAACAGCTATAATACCAGTCTTAATTTTCAAGATGTCACATATATAAAGGTGTTCGCGGCTCTGTGGCATAATCCCTTCGTCAGCAGCAATAACAAAGAGCACCAGATCTATTCCTCCCGCACCTGCGAGCATATTTCTCACAAGTCTTTCATGTCCTGGCACATCTACTATTCCGATTGTCAGTCCATCAGGATACTTTAGGTATGCAAATCCAAGATCAATAGTCATCCCTCGTTCTTTTTCTTCCTTAAGTCTGTCTGGGTCAATCCCTGTAAGTGCTTTAACAAGAGCACTCTTTCCGTGGTCAATGTGACCTGCTGTCCCGAGGATAATATATTTATTTACTTGACTGGTCATTTGATTCTGGAGAGGGGTAGTGGGAATCGAACCCAACATGGTCGCCTCTGGGTGAGGCACACCATCACTGGTTTTGCAGACCAGGCGGGGCACCAGCCCCGTTACCCCTCGTTATTAACTTTCCTTTATTATCTTTAAATTAATTAACCATCATCTCTTCAGGAACTTCCATTGTCTCAAGTAATATGTCCCACATAAACTTGACTTCTGCTTTAATATTGTAAAACTTAACAACATCATGAATACCTACATGACAGTTGTGACAAGGAG
>JBNAVX010000107.1:0-8117 GCA_049700155.1 Thermodesulfovibrionales bacterium | reverse complement strand
ACATTATTACAGAAGGGGTTTCTTATCTTTTTGATTTTCTATCTCTATTTTGAGGTAACTGTTGAAAGATTTGGATAAACATTGTATTCTATGAACTAAGATAAAGGTGTAAATAAAATATGGAGGCAAAATATGAAAAGAGTCTTTTTGTTAGTTATACTACTTTTTTTATTAATCCCAGTATCATATTCCTGCGGTATAGAAGATAAAGATACAAAGCTCTCTGAATCATCTGATCTGAGTTCAGATGAGGCTTTGACACTTCTGGAAAACTTAGATCCAAACATCAAGGTAATTGGGGTAAGAAAAAGTCCTGTTGAGAGTCTTTGGGAAGTAGATATAGAGACAGGCGGAAGGAAAAGTCTGGTATATATAGACTCTTCGAAAAAATATATGATATTGGGAGCTATCAATTCTATTCAGGAAAAGAAAAATCTGACGCAGGAGAGAATTACTGAACTAAATAAAGTAGATATATCAAAAATTCCTTTAGATGATGCTATTGTGATGGGTGATGAAAAGGCAAAATATCATGTTATCGTTTTTACTGACCCTGACTGTCCTTATTGTGCAAGACTCCATCAGGAACTCAAAAAAGTTATAGAACAGAGGAAAGATATCGCATTTTTTATAAAGATGTTCCCTCTGAAGATTCATCCGGCAGCTTATGATAAGGCGAAAGCTATTGTCTGCAAGAAATCTCTTGCACTCCTCGATGGTGCATTTGATAAAAAAGAGCTACCTAAACCAGAATGTGAAACCTCTGTTGTTGATAACAATATCAAACTTGCTGAAGAGTTAGGTATTACTGGGACTCCCACTCTTATTTTACCTGACGGGAGAGTCATGCCGGGTTATAAAAAAGCTGATGCGATTATAGGGCTTTTGGGAAGTTAACTTTATCTGCTCACCCTAAGAACCCCTTCCATCTGGGCAATCTTCTGGGTAAGTGTAGAGAGTTGGTTTTTGTCTTTTACTTCAAGGATGAATATTATATAAGCCTTTTTGTCTTCAGTCGAGCTCGCTTCCAAGTGACTTATATTTACGTCAACAGATGAGATAAGGGCACTAAGGCTTGCGAGTATGCCAGGTCTATCAACAGTCTCCACAAATAGTCTTGCTGGTGATGTTGTATCATCTGTTGACTTCCATTCAACATCAACAAGCCTTGATTGATCAACTGCGAGCCTGTCAAGATTCGAACATTCCTGACGATGAATCGTAACGCCCCTGCCTCTTGTTACAAATCCTACAAGTTTATCGCCAGGAACGGGAAAACAGCATTTTGCTATGTGATATAAAACTTCATCTACTCCCTTTATAGTTATTCCTTTGTGTTCTTTTGGTGGTCGTTTTGCTATTTTTGTAATAGGGACCTCTTCAACAGGTCTTTCCGGAATTAGCTTGTTTACAACCTGATGTGCAGACAACCTTCCATATCCTATAGATACAATTAGGTCATCTATTGATTGAAGGTTGAATGCATTTAGAACCTTCTGCATCTCTTCTGATTTCAGGACCGTCTGGCTGAGGTCGTGTCTTTTGAGCTCCTCTTCAAGTAATTTTGAGCCAAGTTCGATTGCCTGTTTTCTCTCTTCTGCCTTTATCCATTGTTTTATTCTGCTTCTTGCACGTTGTGTGACAACAAACTTAAGCCAGTCCCTGCTTGGACCATGAGTAGGAGAAGTTATGATATCAACTGTGTCACCGCTTCTAAGAGGATACCTGAGAGGCACAATTCTGCCATTCACTTTTGCGCCGATACATCTATGACCAACTTCAGTATGGATACTATAAGCAAAATCTACTGGAGTTGAGCCAACAGGGAGTTCTTTTATATCCCCCTTTGGTGTGAATACATATACAACATCAGGAAATACCTCACCCTTCACAGCCTCAAGAAAGTCTTTAGCATCTGAAAGCTCCTTTTGAGCTTGAATAAGGTCTCTCAACCATGAGATGTATTTATTGGTTTTTTCATCTATCTTTCCCTTTTCTTTATATCTCCAGTGAGATGCGATACCATGTTCTGCAATCATGTGCATCTCATGGGTTCTTATCTGAAACTCAACCCTTTCTCCTCCTGGACCTATAACAGTAGTCTGAAGAGATTGGTACATATTTGATTTTGGGACTCCTATATAGTCTTTAAATCTGCCAGGAACAGGTGTCCACAGAGAATGGATCAATCCGAGAATGGCATAACAATTTGCCTTTGTATCTGTAATTATCCTCAGACCAAGGACATCATGAACCTGTTCAAAAGGGATTCTCTGCTTTTGCATCTTCTGATAAATCCCATAATAGTGTTTAACCCTTCCTGAGACTTCACCGGGTAAACCTGCCTCTTTCAATTTATTGTTTACTATTACTATAAGTTTATTGAGGTAACCTTCTTGTTCTTCTTTTCTTTTTGCTACCTTTCTTACAAGCTCACTGTATAGTTTTGGCATCAGAAATTTAAAACTCAAGTCCTCGAATTCTGTCTTTAACCAGCCTATACCCAGTCTATTCGCTATAGGTGCATAGATCTCAAGGGTTTCAGAGGCGATTCTGTGACGTTTAGGCTCTGGCAGATATTTCAGTGTTCTCATATTATGGAGCCTATCAGCAAACTTTATCAGCATTACCCTGACGTCTTCAGACATCGCAAGAAACATCTTTCTGAAATTCTCTGCCTGTGCCTCTTCTTTTGTCTTGAATACCATCTTTGAAAGTTTTGTTACCGACTCAACGAGAAAGGCTATTTCATTGCCAAAGATATCTTTTATCTCTTTTTTTGTCTTACCTGTATCTTCAATAGTATCGTGCAGGAGACCTGCTGCAATAGTTGTAGAATCCATCTTCATATCAGCAAGGATTAAGGCAACAGCAACAGGATGTTCTATATATGGAGAACCTTCAATCCTTTTCTGGGCTGAGTGAGCTTCACTTGAGAATTCATATGCCTTCTTTAGTAATTCAACATCTACCTGAGGGTTATAAGAGCGAACCTTTTTTATGAGATCATCAAAGGTATGGGATTGTTCTTTCATAGTTTTATTATACAACTCAGATTAATCAATGGTAACATGGTCATTTAAAAATGACTCCCAAAGATGAGCTAAGGATTTCCAAAGTCTATCGGCAAATCTGGGTGACTAATGACTATTGACTGATGACCGGCGTTGAAGTCCTGATTGCCTTGAGATTTAATTGAAGGCGTTTTGTCCCATCCCATTCATTAATGAAAGGGGTAAACACTGCGTCAATCATTGTTGTCTTGCCGAGTCTTTCAAATAATCCAGCCATATCAAACCCTATTGCATCAATGAAGTAAGACTGCTGTCTTAGTTTCATCTTAAGATGGTTGTTACCCACTATTCTCGGATAGAAGACCTCAAGATTTTTTGAGCCCAGGAGAGGTTCTGGATTTCCTGGTCCAATGGGTTCGAGTAAATTAAGTTCATTTATCAGTTTGAAATTAATGTGAGACAGATTTACATCAGCATCTATTTCCACAGAAGGCATCAGTTCATCTTCTGAAAGAGTTTCATTCACAACCATATTTATCTTCTCTTCAAAGGATGGAATGTCTTCAGACCTCAATCTAAATCCAGCTGCTTGCCTGTGACCACCATAATCTGTCAAGAATTCCCTGCACAGTGCAAGTCCTTTATATATATCAAAAGGAGGGATACTCCTTGCTGAGCCCCTCGCAGATTTTCCTTCAACAGATATAATAAATGTGGGTCTGTAGAAAGTTTCTGCAATCTTGGAAGCTACAATTCCAATAATACCAGGATGCCATCCTTCTGATGATAGAACAATGGCAGGTCTGATTCCTTTAGAATTAAGTTTAAATATAGCTTCCTGGTAAATTTCTTCTTCTGTCTTCTGCCTTTCTGAATTAAGCTTATCGAGCCATGAGGAGATTTCTATTGCTTCATTTTCAGAATCGGTCAGGAAAAGTTTTACAACATTGTTAGCATCTGAGACCCTTCCAGCAGCATTGATTCGTGGGATCATTGTGAATGAAAGAAGATTTGACTTAACCCCTTTTTCACTAATTCCAGCAATCTTTTTCAACGCGTCTAATCCAGGTCTTGTTCCATTTTCTATAATCCTTAAACCTTCTTTTACTATAATCCTGTTTTCTCCGATAAGGGGAACTACATCAGCTATTGTGCCAACAGCAGCAAGGTCTAAAAAATCGTGACACGTTAGACGTGAATCATAAATCGCTGATAATGCATGGATGATTTTGAAAGCGACCCCTGCACCGGAAAGATTTGTTAACAAATTTGTTTCAGAATGAGATTCTGGACCAGAGATTTTGGGATTTATTACAGCAATCGCATCCGGGAGTAAATAGCTCGGAAGTTCAGAAGTTTGGAAGCCTTCTGCACTGATGAGTGGCTCGTGGTGATCAGTTATTATTACATCTATTCCTTCCTTCTTTGACAGGGCCGCTGTCTCGAAGGAGGTTATTCCGCAATCAACAGTTAATATTAGCTTAGCCCCAAGTTCTTTTGCTCTTTTTAACCCTGCAAGATTAAAGCCATATCCATGAAGTGCCCTATTAGGTATAAAATAGTGGACATCCAATCCTAATTGTCTTAAGGCATGCACCATGATAGCAGTAGAAACAAGTCCATCTGTATCATAATCGCCATAAACAAGAACCCTTTCACCTCCTCTTAATGCTCTTCTTATCCTCTCAACTGCGATCTGTATACCAGAAATCTTAAAAGGGTCTGACAGGTTTGAGAGCGTTGGGTTGAGGAAATCGGATATATCATTAGGTGTCTTTAAACCCCTGTTGATTAATATCTGTACAAATGCTGGAGTAAGAGATGTAACTTTACAGAGATAGTTTATATATTCCTGGTTAGTCCTGTTAACAAGCCATCGGCTATGCATAAATTAGTCAATAGTCATTAGTCACTGGTCATTAGTTTAGTGACCAGTGACTAATGACCGTTGTTTATTTCTTTGCAAATGGCCTTTTGCCTCCCCATAGAAGTACTATCGGACTTGCTACAAAGATAGATGAATAAGTCCCTACAATGACACCCATTATCATCGCAAGAGAGAAATCATGTATTACTTCACCACCAAAGAAAAATAATGCTAAAGATGTGAGAAGGACTGTAGCAGAGGTAATTATTGTTCTTGATAGAACCTCATTTATACTGGAATTTATAACAGATTTAACTTCTTCTTTTTGCTTCAGTTTAAGATTTTCTCTTATCCTGTCAAATACCACCACAGTATCTGTGAGAGAATAACCAGCGATTGTGAGAAGGGCAGTTACAAGAATAAGATTTATCTCCTTCCCCATTATATAAAATAAACCAAGAACAGCAAGGACATCATGGAAGGTTGCAACAGTTGCTCCGATACCAAATCTGATCTGAAATCTGAAAGCTACATATATAAGGAGCCCGATGACAGCAACAGCTATAGCCTTTGCAGCATCTGCCCTGAGCCGTCCACCTACTTTTGGTCCTATAACAGTTGTGGAATCAACAACATATTTATTATCAGGAAATTTCTGGCTCAGCACAGATGTTATTGTTTCTGCAGTTTGACCGAGTTCTTCTTCACTCTTCTTCATCCTTATAAGGATCTTGTTTTCAGTTGGGAGGTCCTGTAAATCAAAGTCTTTCAAGCCTCCGCTTTCAAGGGCAGTTCTTATGTTATGGAGAACAACAGGCTTCTCAAATTTCAGCTGTATGGCTGTCCCACCAGCAAAATCGATTCCGAGGTTTGCCTGACCTCTTGCTATCTGGAATATCGCAATAATGCCAAGGATGGCAAGGATTCCTGAAAGGACAAAAGCTATATATCTTTTTCCGAGAAAATCAATACGGGGATTCTTGACAAGCTCTATCATTTAATATCCTTTCAAATACTCAATGTCTTCATCTCTTTTTTGCTATTAATAATATCAAAGATCGTCTTTGTCCCTATGAGTGCCGTAAAAAGATTTATTGCAACGCCAAGACTGAGAGTTACTGCGAATCCTTTTATAGGACCTGTTCCAAACTGGAACAGGACTGCTGCTGTAATCAATGTTGTGACATGTGAGTCAAATATGGTCCAGAATGCTTTATGATATCCTGAGTCAACAGCAGCCTTTGGTGTCTTACCTGCTCTAAGTTCATCTCTCATCCTCTCGAACATAAGGACATTTGAATCGACAGCCATACCTATGGCAAGTATGATTCCCGCTATACCAGGAAGTGTAAGTGTAGCATTAAGAGAAGCCATCGCACCAAGTAAGAGTACGATATTGAAGAGAAGTGCTAAATCTGCTATGAGTCCAGAGAGTCTGTAGTAGAAGATCATAAATGCAGCAACAGCGATCGTTCCGATGATACCTGCTAATTTTCCTGCATCAATAGAGTCTCTTCCGAGGGAAGGACCTACTGTAACATTCTGTAACATCTTAAGTGGTGCTGGCAGTGCACCTGACCTTAGAACGATACTCAGGTCCTTTGCGTCTTCTAATGAGAACCGCCCGGTAATCTGGGCATGTCCTCCTGATATCCTTTCCTGTATTACAGGTGCTGAATAGACAACATTATCAAGTATGATCGCAAGTCTCTTTTTAACATTAGCTCCTGTAACTTCATCAAATATCTTTGCGCCTGCTGGATTGAATGATAACGATACATATGGTTCATTAAACCTTGAGTCAATATCCACTCTTGCATCACTTAAAAGGTCGCCTGTAAGAACTGCCTGTTTCTTGAGAAGAATAGGCATTTTTATTACTGCACCTGTCTCCCTGTTTACCTTTTTCTCGAAGAGTATTTCATCATCCTCAGGTATCCTTCCAGCAAATTGCCTTAGAAGACTCTCTTCCTCCCCAGGAAGTATTGTCTGGGGGAGTTCTGCAGCAACTTTTGCTTCATCATCAACGAGTTTGAATTCAAGAAGTGCTGTCCTTCCAATTATATCTACTGCACGTTTTGGGTCTTTGACCCCTGGTAGTTGAACAACGATCTCATTCTCACCCTGTCTGTGGATAGTAGGTTCTGCAACCCCAAACTGGTCTATCCTGTTTCTGATCGTCTCCAGAGCCTGTTCAACAGAGCCATCTTTTATTCGACGCACTTCATTATCGGAAAGTCTATATACAAGCCTGCCTGTTGTCTCAATAAGAGAGAGTGTTGGATAGCTTTCCTCTATAGCCTTTCTTATCTCAGAGGATGGTGGGTTGATTATAATATTCAGACCTTCTCTTTTGATATCAGCATTTAGGCCCCTTTTAGTAAGAATCTCCTTTAATGTTAAAGCATACCTCTCTGTAGTTGTCTCGACAGCCTTATCTCCTTCAACTTCAAAGACAAGGTGAAGCCCTCCACGCAGATCAAGACCGAGGACAATTCCTTTATTTGGCATATTCTTCTTCCACCAATCAGGCATGTATTTAAACAGTGGAGTATTGGGAAGAAAAAAGATAAATGCGAGGAAGAGAGTAAATCCTATAAGGATCAATCTCCAGAGAATCTTTTTTTTCATTAACCCCCCTTCCTCTCAATCCTCGTCTGAAGTGGCTCTGAGTGCAGAAACATAAGCCTTACCTAATTTAACCTTCACATTTTCAGCGATCTTGACTGTCACAGTATTCGTTCCAACAGCCTCAATTATCCCGTAGATACCACCTGAGGTGATAATCTTATCGCCTTTTTTTAGATTTTCAATCATCCTTCTATGTTCTTTGACCCTCTTCTGTTGAGGTCTTATGAGCAAAAAGTAAAAGATGACGAATATCAGTATCAGAGGGATAAGACTTCCTAATGCACCCCAACCCTGCTGTCCTCCTCCTTGTGGAGCAGGACCCATCGCATATACAATATCAATCAGCATTCCACACCTCCTCAATGAATAACGGAAAATTCCAGATAATATAACCTCTTTATATATTTTTATCAACTAATTGGCACAGTAGTGTTACGGAAATATCATTTGTGTACTATTGGTAAAAATCATTTGTGGACTTTTCGAATAAATTCTTGATTTTTGGCACAAGAATTGGTATCTATTAAAGAGTTATTAGAATAGTCATTATCATTTTTCGTCATTCCTGTGAAAACAGGAATCCAGAAAGGGACTTTGAAACAGTT
>JBNAVX010000106.1:0-8146 GCA_049700155.1 Thermodesulfovibrionales bacterium | reverse complement strand
CTTATGTTATGCAGGTTTGTTTTATGAATTTAGATTATTTTGGACAGCAATGATTTCAATAGTAATCTCGGGTGGAAGGCCTTTGTCTTTTAAAGGCTTGAGGATTTCATTTTATATCTTCAACAACCTTTCTAAATGTCTCACAATAGTTTTCACCTAAAGACTCATCAAATTCTCTTAACCATTGAGTTATATAATCTGCATTATAATCAGGATTTTTTATTAATATTGATTTTACATCCTCAATATCCCTTGCCCTTCCAGCAATAATCTTGTGTATAACAACATCTTCCAGGGATGCAAATTTAACAGGTGTTTTTCCTATCATTACAGTATTTGCCTTTTTAATTGCCTGCATTTCATAAGGAGAAAACGAAAAAATAAAATCAACCCGTATTCCACTTTTCTGATCCATTGTCGGAAGCACCATTGTTTTCCTTACAAAATCCTCAATTCCGTCTTTTAAAACCCTTAATTTAAGCCTCGTGGCTGTCTTTAAAATTTTTTCTAATTCGTCAACTCCTATGCCGAGTGTAATGTCAATATCTCTTGTAAGTCTTGGTTCTCCATAAATGAGAACTGCTTGTCCACCTATCACCATATATGGAATCCGAGATTTTGTTAGCTCACGAGATATTTTACTCAGTAGTTTTTGAAACACTATTTATTACCTTTGCTATCTTTATATCAACATCTAAACCTTCAAGTTCATTTTTTAAAGGAATAATACCCAATGCAACAGCTTCTCTATACATGCTCTCAAAAATTTTGAAGTTTCGTATTATATCCTTCCTTTCTTTTCTTAAAAAATCTTTTTCAAATTGAATCAGCTCAGGACTTTTCTTTATCATTCCGCTACCTCTGCCTTCTCCTTCCGTTCCTTTATAACATATTCTTAGTCTTCAAGATAATCTTCATCATAACCAGTATCCTGAAGGATTTGCCCCTTTTTATATAAATCTTTCAACTGACTTTCTCTGGCCAGAAAGGTCCTTGAAGTATGTTATCAGGAAGGATACGAACCACTTAATATGTTTACCTCTTTAAAGGATTTATGATTATATGAGAAAATTTTCTTTCAGTGCCTTTATCAACTGGTCATATTCAACAGGATGATTATGTCCAAGGAAGACAATGGCATCATAAGGCTCCATTACTCCAACAGGGTCAGCGATAGTCAGATACCTATCAAAAAGCTCCTCAAAAACCCTCTTCTTTTCCTTCTCGTAGAAAACATCTTCATATGCATTAAAGATCTTCATAGCCATATTTTCAATCTCACCCATAATTACTACCCCTCTATAATTTTATTCAAAAAATTATCTAATTATAGCAGAATTTAACTTGAATAATATTTACTCTCATAAAACAAACCTGACACACCCCTTGATCCCTTCTTGACCTTCACTTAAATTGAGTTTTTAAAGAATGTTGTTGTAAAATGTTCTAAAAGTCACTATTAAAGCAGAGATTGATAAATTGAGCGCTGGAAAGAAAGAAAAAATCCTTGAAGAGGTCAAAAAAAGAGCCACAGATGGAAGATTGTCCTGCGCTATCGCAAGGAAGATCGCAGAAGATTTAGGTGTTTCATATAGGGATGTTGGAGATGCTGCAGATAGTCTTCAAATAAAGATTACAAACTGTCAGCTCGGCTGTTTTTAATGGGATCATATCTATTTGAACTTGCCCTGATTTTTTATTTCTTAGCAACAATCATTAGCATTATTGAACTCTTCAAAGGTAGAAAGATTACCTCACAGATTATGTTCCTCTTTGCTGGAGTAGGTTTTGCTTTCCATACTGCTAATATTATCTACCGTTATATTGTAGCAGGCTATATTCCTATAACAAATTTTCACGAATCAACGTCCTTCTTTTCATGGAGTATAATCTTTATCTTTTTCATTCTGCAGTTCAGATATAAGCTAAAGATACTCAGCTCTTTTGTGATGCCGATTGTTCTCATACTGATGATTTTATCCTCCATGCTTTCGAGAGAGATAAAACCCCTCAGCCCTGTTCTGCAAAGTTACTGGCTTTTAATACACACTGTCATTGCCTTCCTTGGCAATGCTGCATTTGCACTCGCCTTTGGTGTTGGAACAATGTACCTTGTTCAGGAACACTATGTCAAATCAAAAAACCTTGGTGGACTTTTTGCAAGGTTACCGAGTCTTCAGACTCTTGATGAGCTAAACTATAGACTTATCACAATCGGTTTCCCTCTTTTGACTCTTGCTATACTGACTGGTTCTTTATGGGCAGAGAGTGCATGGGGAAGTTTCTGGAGATGGGACCCAAGAGAGGTCTGGTCTCTTGTAACATGGTTTATTTATGCGATCATACTCCATGCAAGACTCATTGCAGGTTGGAGAGGCAAACGTGCAGCTATATTATCAATAGCAGGGTTTTTAACAATTCTCATTGCCTTTTTCGGTATTAAAATACTTCATAAAGGTCTTCATGTATTCCTATGAAAATACTGGTAGCAGGTCTCAATCATAATACAGCAGATATTGAAGTAAGGGAAAAGGTAGCCTTTAATGGAGATAAACTCAAGGAAGGGCTTATAGGGGTTAAGAATCTACCCCAGGTAGAAGAGGTCGTTATACTTTCTACATGTAATAGGGTTGAACTATACGCAAGTGTTAGAGATACAGAAAAGGCTTCAGAATCAATAAAGAACTTTATATCTGGCTTCCATAACATAGACAGGTCATTACTTGATAAAGCAATTTATGTATACAATGATGTGAATGCAGTAAGGCATATCTTCCGAGTGGCTTCAAGCCTTGACTCAATGGTAATAGGTGAACCACAGATACTCGGGCAATTAAAAGAGGCTTTTGAGTTTGCTCTCGAAAATAAGGCAACAGGTATCCTCTTGAATAAATTAATGAAGAAAGCCATATCTGTTGCAAAAAGGGTCAGGAGTGAGACAAGGATAGCAGAAAATGCCGTATCTATAAGCTTTGCTGCAGTTGAACTCGCAAAAAAGATATTTACAGACCTATCTGAAAAGGTATTCATGCTTTTAGGTGCAGGCGAGATGGCAGAACTTGCTGCAAAACACCTTATGAGTAATGGTGTAAGAGAGGTTATTGTGGCAAATAGACGGTATGAGAGGGCATGCGAGCTTGCAAAGGAATTCAATGGTAGACCTGTTTCCCTTGACAACTTCTTAAAAGAGATGGTTCATTCTGACATCGTTATATGCTCAACAGGTGCACCTAATTACATACTTTTAAAAGAACAGATGCAGAAAGTTATGAAGGAGAGAAAACAAAGGCAGGTATTCATTATTGATATTTCTGTTCCGAGAAACATTGACCCTAAGATTAATGACCTTGATAATGTCTTTCTTTACAATATTGATGACCTTCAAGGAATTGTTGATGCTAATATGTTTGAGAGAAAAAAAGAAGCTGAAAAGGCAGAAAAGATCATTGAAGAAGAGATAACACCATTCTTTCAATGGCTTTCATCACTTGAATCGTTCCCGACTATCGTCGCTCTCCGGGAAAAGGCTGAAAAGATTAAAAATGACGAAATTGAAAAACTTTTAAACAGGTTTCCTGATATTGATGAAAAAAAGAGAAAGGCTATTGAATATATGGCTTCTTCTATCGTAAATAAACTTATTCATCCACCAACAGTAGCATTAAAAAGAGATTCAGAAGACCGTGACCTCATGGTAGCAATTATCAAGAAACTATATGGAATCAACAATGAAAAAGATGGATAAGATATATATAGGGACACGCGGGAGTAAACTTGCATTATGGCAGGCAGAATGGGTAAAGACAGAGCTACAAAAAAGATATCCTGAATTAGAGATTATACTTACAAAAATAAAAACTACAGGAGACAAGATCCTCGATGTCCCACTCGCTAAGATAGGTGGGAAAGGACTGTTTGTAAAAGAGATAGAAGAAGCACTTCTTAAACATAAAATCCATATGGCTGTCCATAGTATGAAAGATGTACCAACAGAATTACCTGAGGGACTCCACCTTGCAGCAATATGTAAAAGGGAAGACCCAAGAGATGCTTTAATTACTAAGATTCAGGATTCGAGATTCAAGATTCAAAATTTTAGAGAATTACCTCATGGTGCGATTGTGGGTACAAGCAGTCTCAGGCGCTCTTGTCAGATAAGAAATATCCGCCCTGATTTAAAGCTCATACAGCTCAGGGGCAATCTTGATACAAGGATCAGGAAACTTGATGAAGGACAATTTGATGCAATAATTGCAGCGGTCGCTGGTATTAAAAGATTAGGACTTGCTCACAGGATAACAGAGATCCTACAACCTGATATAAGTCTTCCAGCAATTGGTCAGGGAGCAATAGGAATAGAGTGCAGAATTAATGACAAACCTATTAACGATATGCTTAACTTTCTAAATCATCATGAGACATCAATATCTGTGAAAGCTGAAAGGGCATTTCTTAAACATCTTGGTGGAGGATGTCAGGTGCCAATAGCAGCCTATGCGAGAATTGAGTATGGAAGAGTCATAATAGATGGTCTTGTTGGTAGTATAACAGGAGATAAGATTATAAAGGGTCACATAGAAGGGAACCCAGATGATATGGAAACTCTCGGAATAAATCTTGCGGAAGATCTACTCACAAGAGGGGCAAAAGAGATTCTTGAAGAAGTATACCATACTACTTGATTTAAGATTTAAAAATCCTTTAGCAACAATTATTCTATTCCCTCTTCCTTCTCTATTTCCTTGAGAAGTTCCATCTTCTCCTGACAATCTCTACAATATATTGCAAAAGGAAGAATCTTCAGCCTTTCTTCACTTATATCCTCACCACATTCCTCACATTTTCCATATGTCCCTTCGTCAATTTTTCTTAATGCCTCATCAATTTTAAGCAGAGTCTCCCTGTGAGAACTTAATTTCTGTAGGCTGATATCTTCTGACAGGTCAATAACTGACCAATCTCCATCATCAAGGGCAGTATCAACAAGTTGCTTGGTCTCGCCTTTGATGTATCTTGATATCTCAGATTTTGCCTCTTTTACGATCTCCTCTCTTTTTTTGACAAGGGCAGCTCTAAGAGTAGCTTTTCTTTCCTCTTCAGGCTCTCTTAAAACCGAGACTTTTGTTGAAGGTTTCCTGGATTTTAAAACCTCAGCAGCCTTAATCCTTTTAGCAACTTTAGTCTTTTTAGTAGCACTGACCTTTTTAATAATTTTGGTCTTTGCAGGCTTTTTTACAGCCTTAACCTTTTTGGTCTTTTTCGCTGTTTTAACCTTTTTAAGAGCCTTTTTTCTTGTTCTTATCGTCTTCTTTTTCTTCAGAGTTTTTTTAGCAACTTTTTTACGAGATTTCTTTAAAGGACCCTTTGAAACCTTCTTCTTAGTCTTCTTAACCTTCTTAATCTTAAACCTCCATTATCTCTTTTTCTTTATGGTTCAAAATTTCATCCACTTTCGCTATGAAAGAGTCTGTGAGCTTCTGAATCTCTTCTTGAAATCTCTTGACATCATCCTCACTAAGATGTTTTTCTTTCTCAAGTCTTTTTATTTCTTCATTTGTGTCACGCCTGATATTCCTTATAGCTACCCTTGCATCCTCTGCCTTTTTCTTTACAACCTTAACAAGTTGTTTCCTTCTTTCTTCTGTTAGAGGGGGTATGTTTATTCTTATAATTCTTCCGTCATTTACAGGTGTAATACCGAGGTCTGATTTCATAATAGCCTTCTCTATGTCAGGTATAATCTTAGGGTCCCATGGTTGTATTGCTATCTGTCTGCTTTCTGGGATGCTGAGACTCGCAAGTTGTTGCAGAGGGGTTAATGAGCCGTAGTAATTCACCATTATTCCATCAAGGAGCGCTAAAGATGCCCTTCCTGTCCTGATTGAAGCAAATTCCCTTTTCAGGGAATCAATGGCAGAGGACATTCTATCACTGGTCTTTCTTTTTAACTCTTGTATCATCGTTTCCTCTAACAAGAGTCCCTATCTTTTTCCCTTCAATAATCCTTTTAATATTATTTTCACCCTTCAGGTTAAACACGACTATAGGAAGATTGTTGTCCATACAAAGTGAGACAGCAGCAGAATCCATCACCGCAAGACCCTTTTTTAAAACATCTATATATGTGACAGTATCATATTTTTTTGCATCAGGGTCTTTTGCAGGATCTGAAGAGTATATACCATCCACCTTTGTTGCCTTGAGTATTACATCTGCACCTATCTCCATTGCCCTGAGAGCAGCCGCGGTATCAGTTGTGAAGTAAGGATTGCCTGTACCCGCAGCAAAGATGACGGTCCTTCCTTTCTCTAAATGTCTTATCGCCTTCCGCCTTATATAAGGTTCAGCTAATTCCTTCATCTCTATCGCCGTCTGCACTCTTGTGGGAATACCCAGTTTTTCAAGTGAATTTTGCAAGGCAAGGGCATTAATAACAGTAGCAAGCATTCCCATATAATCTGCTGATGCCCTTTCTATTCCTTTTACGCTCGCCTCAACCCCCCTGAAAAGGTTACCGCCACCTATTACTATTGCTATCTCAACCCCTGTAGATAAAGCCTTTTTTATCTCCTTTGCAATATAATCAACTGTGAAAGGGTCTATCCCGAAGTCTTTATCGCCCATCATGGCTTCACCACTTATCTTCAGAAGAACCCTTTTAAATCTTTTCATTCTTGGTTGACTCTCCGAGCTGAAACCTTACGAACCTCCTTATGACAATATTTTCACCTAATCTTGCGATGTGCTCAGAGACAAGGTCTTTAACCCTCTTTTTCTGTTCAGGGTCTTTGATAAATATCTGGTCAAGAAGACACATTTCTGTGTAGAATCTATCAAGCTTGCCCTCAACAATCTTCTCAATAATATGTTGTGGTTTATCTTTAATTTGTGCCTTATATATCTCTTTCTCGCGTTCTATAACATCCAAAGGGACATCATCTCTTGAAATATACAGGGGGTTTGCAGCTGCTATCTGCATAGCAATATCTTTTACAAGCTCTTTGAAATCATCTGTCCTTGCAACAAAGTCTGTTTCACAGTTGACCTCAACCATTGATCCAATCTTACCCATATGTATGTATGAGCCAATGATTCCTTCTGAGGTCACTCTGCCTGCCTTTTTTTCTGCACTTGCAAGCCCTTTCTGCCTTAAAAGGTTTACTGCTTTTTCAAAATCTCCTCCAGTCTCTGTAAGTGCTTTCTTGCACTCCATCATGCCTGCACCTGTCTTCTCTCTGAGTGTCCTGACCATATCTGGTGTAACCGTACTCATTCTATCACCCCTGTCTCTTCCTGCTGTATCTTCTCTTCAGCCTTAAGCCTTTCTGTCTCCTCTGCCACTAACTTAGAATAAGCTTCCCTTCCTTCAATAACAGCATCTGCTATCTTAGATGTTATGAGCTTTATTGCTCTTATAGCATCATCGTTCCCAGGAATTACATAGTCAACTTCATCAGGGTCACAATTTGTGTCAACAATAGCAACAATAGGAATAGAAAGCTTTCTTGCTTCTGCAACTGCGATCCTCTCTTTCTTTGGATCAACAACAAATATCGCACCTGGAATAGATGGCATATCTTTAATACCCGATAGATTCTTTTCTAATTTAGCCCTCTCCTTTTCAAGAGATGCAACCTCTTTCTTTGGAAGCCGTTCGAATGTCCCATCTTCTTTCATTGCTTCTATCTTCTTAAGTCTTTCAATGCTCTTCTTTATTGTGTAGAAATTCGTCAGCATTCCGCCAAGCCAACGCTGGTTAACAAAAAATGAACCTGAACGTATTGCCTCTTCCTGAATAGCATCCTGTGACTGTTTTTTTGTTCCTACGAATAGCACAGGTGCACCTGTTGACGCTACGTCTTTTATAAAATTATAGGCATCTTCAAGCCCTTTCAGGGTCTTTTGAAGGTCTATAATATAAATGCCGTTCTTTTCACCAAATATGTATTTCTTCATCTTTGGATGCCATCTCTTTACCTGATGACCAAAATGAACACCAGCTTCAAGAAGTTCCTTAATCGTAGCTACCATATTTATTCTCTTTTCCCTCCTGTCCTTTTTACCTTTTTATTCTGATTTCTATACTTTTTTAATAGAATATCCCTAACTATGAAAAGATAATCTTTAAGATTGAAAGATTAACACA
>JBNAVX010000105.1:0-8286 GCA_049700155.1 Thermodesulfovibrionales bacterium | reverse complement strand
ATAAAAATCCTTTTGGGAGTTTGAGGGGCATAGCCCTTCAAAGAAAGTGAAGCCCAGACTTTAGTCGGGGCTTCACTCATAAATTTATGAATTAAGTGGGCTGATGATTTTAATTATAGGAAATCTGTCTTGATATGAAGTTCTTTGAGTTGCTTCGGGTCAACCTGAGATGGTGTTCCACTCATGAGACATGCTGCCTTCTGTGTCTTTGGAAAGGCAATTACATCTCTGATAGATGTTGCACCAACCATTATCATTATGAGCCTATCAAGACCAAGTGCAATACCACCATGAGGTGGTGCACCATACTCAAGTGCCTCCAGTAAAAAACCAAATTTTTTATTTGCTTCTTCCTCTGATATACCAAGAATTTCAAACATCTTTTTCTGAAGGTCTCTCCTGTGAATACGTATACTACCACCACCAATCTCGTAGCCATTGAGAACAATATCATATGCTTTTGCCTTTATGGAAGATAAAAGTGAAAAGTAAGAAGTTATAGGTTCTTTGTTGCTAATATTAATAGAAAAAAGCCTTTCGATATCCTCATCTGCAGGGGATGTAAAAGGGTGATGCATGGCTTCAAATCTACCTTCGTCCTTATTCCACTCGAGGAGAGGAAAATCTGTAATCCAGACAAATCTATAATCATCTCTTATAAGATTTAGCCTTTTACCAAGCTCAATCCTCATCTTTGAAAGGACATCATGGACAATTTTTTCCTCATCTGCAACAAATAACATTAAATCTCCTTCTTCTGCCCCAAGTCTCTTAGACATCTCTTGCAGCACTTCAGAAGGAAAAAATTTTACTATTGGAGATTCATATCTACCACCTGAAGAAGATCTCACCTTTATCCAAGCCAGACCTTTAGCGCCAAAAGATTGGACTTCTTCGGTAAGCAAATCTATCTCTCTCCTTGAAAGGTCTGCCATACCCTTTCCATTAATAGCTTTTATTCTTCCACCAGCCTGAATTGTCTCAAGAAATACTCTGAATGAACATTTCTTAGATAGATCTGTCATATCTTTAAGTTCCAGACCGAATCTTAAATCTGGTTTATCGGTCCCGAATCTTTCTAAAGATTCCTTAAAACTCAGTCTCTCAAATGGGGTATTTATATCAACATCAAGAACTTCTTTGAAAAGTCTCTTCATCATGCCTTCTACTAATGCAATAATATCTTCTTTATTTACAAAAGACATCTCAAGATCCACTTGAGTGAATTCAGGTTGACGGTCTGCGCGCAAGTCTTCATCCCTGAAGCATTTTACAATCTGAAAATACTTTTCAAAACCGGATATCATTAATATCTGCTTGAATAATTGAGGTGATTGTGGCAATGCATAAAATAGACCTGGATTCAGGCGACTCGGAACAAGATAGTCTCTTGCACCTTCAGGTGTGGACTTTGTAAGAACAGGTGTTTCAATTTCAAGAAATCCCATCTCATCAAGATAATCTCTGATAACCTTTGTAGCTTTATGACGTATGATGAGGTTCCTCTGCATGTCTGGTCTTCTCAGGTCAAGATACCTATATTTGAGTCTCAAAGTTTCTGAAATATTTACAGCATCTTCAATGTTTAAAGGCAGAGGTGCTGACCTATTCAAGATATCAAGTGTCTCTGCATATATTTCAAGATTTCCAGTTGGTAGATTTGGATTTTCTGTTCCTTCAGGTCTCTTCCTTAATTCACCTGTTACAGAAATTACGTATTCACTTCTCAGTTCATGAGCGAGTTCATGCGCTTCTTGAGATACTTCAGGGCTGAAGACGACCTGAATTATCCCGCTCCTATCCCTCAAGTCAACGAATATCAGACCACCATGGTCTCTTCGCCTGAATATCCATCCACAGAGGGTCATCTTCTTTCCTACATCTGTCTCTTTTATCTCACCACAACCTTTATCGCGAAACATGGCCCCCTTAATTAACAAAACTCAAAACTAAAAATTCAAAACTCAAAGATTCAGGATTCTGCTTCTTTTTTAATTTTAATAATTTCATCTTCAGAAAGATATCTATATGCGCCTGGTTCAAGATTACCCAGTTCAAGTCCATCAATCCTTATTCTCTTTAATTTCAGTACTGGATGACCTATATTCTCGAACATCCTTCTTATCTGTCTTTTCTTCCCTTCATATATCGTTATCTCGAGCCATGAGTTGACCTCTCCCTTTCTAATCCTCTTTACTTTTGCATGTGATGTAATACCATCTTCAAGCTTTATCCCTCTCCTTAGTTTCTCTATGTCTTCTTCTTCAGGAATCCCTTTCACCTTAACGTGGTATGTCTTTGATATCTTTTTTGAAGGATGCATGACAGCATTCGCAAAATCACCATCATTAGTCAATAAAAGGAGCCCCTCAGAATCGTAATCGAGTCTTCCAACAGGGAACACCCTGTATTTTACACCTTTCAGGAAATCCTTTATAGTGGTCCTACCCTCAGGATCAAATAGAGTTGTTACAACTCCTTTTGGCTTATTAAACATGAGATATACCTTCTTGAAATCTCTTTTAAAACCTGTAATCAATTTGCCCTCAACTTTTATATAGTCTTTTTCTGGATCTACCTTCATACCTATCGTAGCAACTTTTCCATTAACAGTCACCTTACCCTCAAGAATTAGTTGCTCCGCCTTTCTCCTTGATGTTATTCCTAATTCTGAAAGGACCTTCTGTATTCTCTTCTCCATAAAACAAAATAATAACATAAATTGATAAAAGCTGTTCAGGTCTCTTTTAGCCCACTTAATTTATAAACAGATGCAGTATTCTCGCTCATTCTCGGCTCGATTAGAATCGAGCCTCCGAGGTAAATTCTTTCTTCGAAAGAATTTAAATCCGCTCAAATACTACATCTGCCAAAGATATTATGAATAATATGGGTTAGTCGAGTATGATTATATAGGATGAGCAGATAATGTTGGATATAAAGTTGTCCCAGTAAATTCTGAATACTGTCTCTCCCATAAGGTAACAAATGTCTGAATCCCTTCAGTTTTTTTAATCTTCACTGAGAGCTTTTCAGCTTCTAACCTTTCACTGAATTTTCCGATGAAGACCTTATATAATCTTTTTTCTTTTAAATATGAGATTGTGATAAATGCTGGATAACCTTTTTTATTAAGTGTTTTCATTAATGACTTTGCGTAAAATGCATCACTAAAAGCACCTGCTTGGATTGTAAACAGTTGAGCTTTATCTTCCTTTTGGACCGGTAAATCTAATGATTTTGTTTCAGGTCTTATAGTGGTTCTATCTCTCCAGAAATAATAATTAATCATAGTTATACTCATAACACCAATAATGAATATTGCTGATAAGATCAGAACAGCAATGACAGCCTTGCTTTCTCCATGGTCTTTTTGTTTTTCGGGTTTTATATCATATACCTCAGATGCTTCACTTTGAAACTCTGGTCCCAAAACCTCATCTTTTATCAGAATTGGTTTCTCAGGGTCCTCTTCATTCAATATGCCATTTTCATTCGTTTTATTGTTTAAAAGGTTTACATGTTCTGGAACCCTTAAAGGAATCTTATATTTCTGGTACTCAGACCATCTGTCTTTAAATAATCTTTTGAATTCCTGAAGTCTCTCTCTCTTATCAGACTCTTTCTGACCAGTAGACCCCTTAAATAAGATTTCTAATGTATCTACAAGATTTGGTTCGATATTTGATGAATGAGTCTTTCCATCAATACCGAGCCTTGAAAGCTCATATATTATACTTTTACTTTTCACACCTAATCTTTTAGCAAGCTCATAGATTCTCATTACAAATTCTCCTCATTAATTTTTTACAATTTTTGTGCCATAATAGCTATTTTTTAAACCATTGATTTTTAGTAAAAATATATATCTCAGGTAATTAAAACCCTAAAGCATGACATATTTTGTCAATCCATAGAGGATTAAAAGCACAATGAAGAGAAGATTGATACAAAAGACTGGCTATAGTTAAATATATTTATGGAACATTGGAAGGATAACATCTTTTTTACACTTGTTGAACCTAAAGAGCCCGGTAATATTGGAGCTTCCGCAAGGGCAATAAAGAATATGGGATTCAGAAATCTCGAACTCATAAATCCTGCTCCGTTTCTCTCTACTGAGGCAAAGATGATGGCATGTAATGCATTTGATTTGCTTGAAAAGGCAAAGGTATGGACTCATCTTAAGGATGCTTTAAAGGACAAAAATATAGTTATCGGAACTACAAGGAGACTTGGAAAAAGGAGAGGACTGATCATGCCACTTAAAGAAGCAGTACAAAGGATTGTTGCTGCTTCTCATGAAAATAAGGTTGCAATATTATTCGGGAGAGAAGATAAGGGTCTAAACAATAAGGAGATTGAGGAATGCGGATTTTTAATAACGATTCCCTCTGATCCATTGTCACCTTCTCTTAACCTTGCTCAGAGTGTATTGCTTGTTGCATATGAACTCGGGAAAGAAACATATACTATATCTTACCCAGTACTTGTAAAACATGAAGACCTTGAGGGACTTTATTCTCATATAAATTCTGTTTTAAAACTCTTGGAATATATTCCAAAAGGGAATAGAGATATTGAGAAGAAGATTATGAGAAACCTCAAACACCTAATAGGCAGAGGTGGGCTTACAGAATGGGAGATTAGGATGATTCATGGCATATGCTCACAGATTGAAAAAAGACTTGGAACACTTAATTCATAAATTTAAGAGTAATTTGCAGATGCAGTATTCCCGATCAATTATGAATAAATTGGGCTAATATAAAAAATTATGTTAATCAAAGATATATCAGTTCAGCAGTCAGAATCAGGTATAAGACTTGACATATTTCTATCTAAAAAGACAGGTATAACAAGGTCTCAGATTAAGAGACTTATTGAAAAAGGAAATGTCCTGATCAATGGAAAGACAAAAAGTCAGGATTATAAGGTAAAATCTGGTGAAATTATTTCTATAAATATCCCTGAGGAAGAAAAAGTTGAACTTATACCTGAACCCTTGCCTCTTGATATTCTCTATAAGGATGATTATCTCGTTGTAGTAAATAAACCTCCTGGTATGGTTGTATATCCATCTGCTGGGCACAGTCACGGAACACTTATGAATGCACTTTATTATCACTGTAAGAGGCTTGCTAAAGTTGGAGGTCCATTGAGACCCGGAGTTGTGCATAGGCTCGATAAAGACACATCAGGTGTGATGGTTGTTGCACTGAATGACAGGGCTTACTATGACTTAATAGAACAATTCAGACAAAAATCAGTAAATAAAAGGTATATTGCTTTAGTCTATAAAGATATTAATGAGGATGAAGGAGAGATATCTCTCAGAATAGGGCGCTCATTATCTGATAGAAAAAAGATGTCAACGAGAGTAAAAGAAGGCAAGGAGGCTATTACATTATGGAGGGTTCTGGAGAGATTTGGAATCGCAACTTTGATTGAAGTCAGACTCAGGACAGGCAGGACACACCAGATACGTGTTCACTTTGCATCTATGGGAAACCCTGTACTCGGAGATAAGACATACGGGAAAAAGATTGAGATAGAGATAAAGAGGGGAATTAAAATCTCATTCCCGAGACAGATGCTTCATGCAGAACTATTGGGATTTGTTCATCCTGTAACTGGACATTATCTCGAATTTTTAGCTTCTCTGCCAGAGGATATGTCTGAAAAGCTAAACGAGCTCCGAGAGAAGAGAAGGGCTAATTAACTGTTATAATAAATTTATGGAAACAAAAATCGAGACATTCATCCCTGCATATAGACTTTTGCCTGAAAAAGTACTATCCGATAAAGTAAAAGAGGCTGAAGATATCTTAAAGGAATGTACCCTTTGCCCGAGGAGGTGTGAGGTTGACAGGACATCAGGTGAGATCGGATTCTGTAGAACTAAAGATAAGCCTTTTGTGTCAAGCTGGGGTCCACATTTTGGAGAAGAGAGACCTCTTGTTGGAAGATATGGCTCTGGAACCATATTCTTTGGGAATTGCAATTTAGGATGTCTTTTCTGTCAGAACTATACTATAAGCCACCTCGGAGAAGGTCTTGAAATATCTCATGAAAAACTTGCAGATATCATGCTTTCACTCCAGAGACAAGGATGCCATAATATCAATTTTGTTACTCCTACACATCAGATGCCCATGATGCTCAGAGCTATAAAGATTGCCTCTGAGAAAGGACTTAATATCCCAGTTGTCTATAACTGTGGAGGGTATGAATCTATTCATGCACTGAAGATTCTTGATGGAGTTGTTGATATATATATGCCTGATTTCAAATATATAGATCCTGATATGGCTTTAAAATATTCCTATGCAAAGGATTATCCTGAGGTTACAAAGACTGCAGTAAAAGAGATGTATAGACAAGTAGGTGACCTATATATAGATAAAGGGATTGCCCTAAGAGGACTTCTTGTAAGGCATCTCGTGCTTCCTGAAGGTATTGCTGGGACAGAAGGTGTTGTTAAGTTCATAGCTGAAGAGGTTTCAAAAAATACATATATAAATATAATGGATCAATACCACCCTTGTTTTAAGGCATTTGACCATCCTCCACTGAACAGAAGGATTACTGATGAAGAGTATGAAGAAGCAATCAGATTGGCAATAAAGGCAGGACTGAAGAGGATAGATGGTATAACAACCTAAAGATTTATTATCTCTGCCACCATATTTTCTAAATCAGCTACTGCCACTGTTGATTTCCCATATAGCCAGGCACCTGCCTCTCCTGGGTTGACTATCAGAGTATCCTTGACCTTTTTAACAACAGCTTCATGAGTATGTCCATATATGATCAGGTCAAAATGTCCGCTATCAGCAAGGGCATCAACAAGGTGATGTTCATGCATAACAATAATCTTTCTATTATGTAATACAAATAGATGAGGCTGGTTATGTATGTTCCCTTCAGACCTTTCCATCAGGAGTAACTTGTCCCCATCATTGTTTCCAAATACACCAACATAACTGCAATTGAGCTCTTTAAAGAATTTTAAGGTGAAGGGTGATGTATAATCTCCAGCATGTATGACATATCCAACGCCCCGATTGTTAAAAAGCTCTATTGCCTTCTTTGTCTGAATCTGGTTATCATGAGTATCTGAAATAATCCCTATGAGCATTGTTTATTTTATACTCCTTTGACAAAATTACTGATTCCTAACCTTATCATCATTACTGCTATTGATGCAAGAA
Source organism: Thermodesulfovibrionales bacterium (assembly GCA_049700155.1). Classification (GTDB taxonomy): domain Bacteria; phylum Nitrospirota; class Thermodesulfovibrionia; order Thermodesulfovibrionales; family SM23-35; genus JACAEY01. The sequence continues at coordinate 1,072 of JBNAVX010000105.1, read as the reverse complement.
GTAATGCCATAATCTTTGAAATTCCACCTATGGTACCTTTTCCAAGAAAATTTGTGATACGTTCTGCATTAACAAATGACATCCATACAATAAAGAGATTCAATATAAGAGATATAACTGTTGAAATGATACCAAAATGGTCAACAAGAACCAGAACAGTCGTTAACACTGCAGGTCCAACTATCAATGGCACCCCAATTGGTACCACACCTACCCTTCCTGTTGGTTTCCTGCTTCCATCTTCATGTCTTATGAGTTCAGAGATTGAAAGGATGAGTAAGACAAGTCCACCTGCAATCTTGAAGTCATCTGAAGTAATTCCAAGGATACTAAAAATTGCCTCACCGAGGGCAACAAAAGATAATCCTACAATCAATGCTGTAAATATAGAATCCCTGATTATCTGTTTTCTTGATTCAGGAATATCAGCGGTGAGAGAGATAAAGATAGGAAGGATAGCAAAAACATCAATCGCAACGAAGATAGGTATAAATGTGTGAGGTAATGCCTTTAAGACGTTTTCCATAAGTAGTAAATATAATATCAGGTTCTATTGAACAAAACCAATAAATCCACTTTTTATATATCTTTTATAAATGAAGTGGTCTATCGTGGTTACATAAAATTGAGGATTAAGTAATATGCTAAGGAAAGCTATGAGATAGATAATTGATAGGGAAATGTCAGGAAAAATATATATATGTTAAAATGTAAATTAATTCGGGGGATAAAAGTATGGAGGATTTTAAAAATCCAGAAAATATATACGAGATTGTCCTCAACGGAATAACTGACTCAGTCCTTCTCCTTTCAAGAGATTTCAAAATAATCTGGGCAAATAAGGCATTCCTTAAAAAAACAGGTTATATTACAGAAGAGATTGTTGGTGAATATTGTTATAAACTTACTCATCATCAGTACTCACCCTGCCAGCTTCCACATGACCCATGTCCAATTATTGATGCTGAAAAAAGTGGTTCAACTGTATCAACTATCCATACACATTTTGATAAAGAAGGAAGAAAGATCTTCGTTGAGGCAAGTGCCTATCCTGTAAAAGATGAAAATGGAG
>JBNAVX010000104.1:0-8567 GCA_049700155.1 Thermodesulfovibrionales bacterium | reverse complement strand
TCGTAAATGTCAGATACAGTATTCTCGCTCATTCTCGGCTCGATTAAGATCGAGCATACGAGGTAAATTCTTTCTTCGAAAGAATTTAAATCCGCTCGAATACTGCATCTGCCAAAATTTTATGAATAATATGGGCTAAACAATATCAAAATCCAATACCTTAATGTTCTAAAATTTCTAAATTTTGAGTTTATGTCATTCGAATTAGTTCAGGATTTCGAATTTATGATTTTATGTCTGGTACCTCCATTATTTTATTACTTTTGTTGCTAATAATATCCAGTAAAGTATCGGTCCTGCAAAAAGGACTCCATCGATCTTGTCCAGTATACCTCCGTGTCCCGGGATTATTACTCCTGAATCTTTTACACCTGCATCTCTTTTGAACATTGATTCTACAAGGTCACCTATAACAGTGATCGATCCTACAATAATCCCTGTAACTAAAGCTGATAATGTTTTAAAAGAAGGAAGTATAGTAGTCTTTACAATTATCGCTCCTGCTGCTCCTCCGACTACTGAGCCTATTGCACCAGCTATAGTCTTCTTTGGACTTACTTCAACATAAAGTTTCTTACCACCTATTAAAGTGCCAGTATAATATGCAAAAGTATCTGCTGACCACACCATTGCATAAAGAAGAATCACCCATTCAGGACCTGGCTCCCTTATCCTGTTCTGGAATGTAAGTAGGCATGGAATATATAGAAGAGATAATAAAGTAGGAGAGACATCAGAAAGTGAAGATACAGGATTCCTTTTAAAAAAAAGTCTTGTACTTATTATCAAAATAAAAGATAGCAAAATAATATCCAGCAATATATCTTTGAAAATATATGAGATAATAAGTATTGTGACCCCTGATATAATCCCTGCATATCTGAATAAATATTCAACATTATACATGGAATTAAATTCCCATATAGCAATGATACCTGCAATTATGAGCAAGAGTAAAAAATATTCTGAAGAAAGATACATGATATAGAGATAGAATAGGGGAAGAAGGAATAGGGCTACAATCAGCCTCTTAAAATGCATTTTCTTTCATAGAGATAGCCCCGAATCTTCTCTCTCTCTGCTGATATGCCTGTATCGCAAGAAGAAACTCGTCTTTTGTGAAGTCGGGCCAGAGGGTATCTGTAAAATATAGTTCAGAATAAGCTCCCTGCCAGAGCATAAAATTACTTATTCGCATCTCTCCACTTGTCCTTATAATAAGGTCAGGTGTAGAAAGTTTAGCTGTATCAAGATAAGAATTGAATAACTCTTCAGTCAGTTCTTCAGGTCTGATATTTGATATAAGGATCTTTTTAACAGCTCTAAGAATCTCATCCCTTCCACTGTAACTCAAAGCTATATTGAGAATTAATCCTTTATTAGATGCGGTTCTTTCTTTGGCATCCTTTATTAAGAACTGTATCTCTTCAGGAAGTCGCTGTATGTCTCCGATAGTCCTGAATACAACGTCTTTTGCCATCAATTCTGGGATTTCCCTTTTAAGATAGAACTCAAGTATCCTCATCAATGTCTTTACTTCTGTAACCGGTCTCTTCCAGTTTTCAAGAGAAAAGGCATACAGCGTTAATATCTTGACCCCGATTTCACCTGCAGTCTCTATGACCTCCCTGACTCTCTCAACACCTCTTCTGTGCCCTTCTATTCTGGGCAGACCACGCAGTTCAGCCCATCTTCCGTTACCGTCCATGATAATACCTATATGGTTTGGTATGCGTCCAATTAGATGCAATTTTTTTCACCTATCCTTTTTTAAGTGCATAAATATAAAGCCTTGAACCCAAAGGATTTTCCCCTTTTAATATATTTTCTGCTTTGATTCCAAATAAAGGACTCACCATCACCATGATTTTGTCTCCAACAAGTGCATAATCAAGGATTGAACCCTTAATATCATCAATCAAGATACCTTCTTCCATAGAGGCGCCATTCCACCAGAGATTTCTGATCTGAGATCTTTTAAATCCCAATCCCTTAACCAAATCAAATATGGGAAACCTCTTAACGACGAGTACCTCCCTGTCTTTTAGAAAGAGTCTATCTTTTATTGCCCATTCACCTTTATCAACAAAGATTGTTGGAGAAGACTTTTTAAATGTAGTTATAAAACCTCCTGTATCACTCCTGCTCCTCCACAATCTCATGTCCTTATCATATAAGTTGAGATATCCCTTTTCATCATAGGAAAGCACAAGCCTACCTGCCCTCGGGTCATCAATAAATACAAAATCATATATATTTACACCACGTGGTAGTTCTAAAGGGCTTCCCCTTTTATATTCACCCTGCCACAGGACATTGAATACCCTGCCTGAGAAACCTTCATCTTTTGAATATGCCTGTGCTATAAGCTCATTACCGATTTTCCTCATAAAAAGATTGCCCCTGTATAAGAGAGAAAATTTACCATCTTTAAGTTCATAAATAGAGGATACTACACCTGCGCTTCTTGCAGTGGAAAGAGTGGCTGTATCGCTACCTTCTCTAAAAACGTCCTCTGTCTCTATCTTCTTCATCATTGAAGTGACGATGATCTCATCTATCCCGTTTCTATTCAGATCAATCGTATCAATCCATAGATGTTCCTCGCTCTTGGAGCCTTTTATATAAATACCGCCTAAAGCAGGTTGTAAATCAGCACCTGGTATATATATTCTTATGTCTTTCCCTGTGCTTAAAATAATTTCCTGTTTTTTATCGCCATCAATGTCTCCTGCTGATAAAAGCCTTGCACCGATAGGGAGATCTATTGTTATTGAGACCTCTTTCTTACCGATAGAAAAGAACTCTTCTCCAAATTTCAATTCCTTTGCATATGCAACATCAACCTTTGTATTTATCTCGGAAAACTGAGCTCCATCAGAGACCCAGAAGAGTTTTTCGTTCAAAAGTATATCAGGATCAACCTTTTTTGAAGATAAAAGAAGTGCTACTTCAGCATTCAGTCTTGATGCTTCCTTCAGAACTTCTTTAGTGTCATCTGTCTCAATGCTCGTTTCGATGAGATTGAACCTCCCAGTCTCTTTCAGGTCCCTGAAATAGGTATCGGCAAGTGTCCAATCTGTATCCTTTGTTTGAAAGAAAAGCACATTTATCTGTTTTTCTGATATTCTTACCTTATCACCTTCTTTTACCTCCCCTTCCAGTACAATACCAACTGAAGAGTCATGGCCTATTTCTTTTATCTCAAGTTTTCCTATATAGGACTCTACTTTACCAAGAGGCTTTTTTGTTACAGGGTGTATAAATGTTGCCCCTTCTCTAAGGATCGTAAACCTCATACCCACTTTCACTGACTCATTAGAACCAAGATTAACCAGGACTTTCTGACCTTCAACTTTTACTATCCTTCCGGTCAAAGGCTTAAAATAAGAGAGTGTCTCATCCTTCATCTTATCAAGAGGGCTATCATCTGCAAAGACAGCTAAAGACAAACAAAGTGTAAAGAGCAAAGAGATAAATGCAAAAAGACTTGTTTGAATAGCTTTATCAGTGGGCAGGTGAGACTTTAAATTGTTTGCCAGAAATAGCCTCCTAAAATTTCTATATTAATTTTAATTATAACACACTCACTCATATTGTACCTTTCTCATCTAAAAAGAGGGGTGAAGGGGTGTGTAAAAAGATATGATGTTTTTCTAAAAACTTATTTTAGACAGGTATGAGGTATAATAAACACCAAATTTTACAATTCTGTCCTTTATGAGATGTGATAATAAATTCAGGATAAGAATTGTTCCCTTAGGTGGTAAACTTTGAAGAAAGCACTCAACCTTTTATTACTTTTCATATTTGATATTTCAGCTATTTGCATCAGCCTTGAGATTTCACTTTTTATTAGAAGAGTGGTCTTTCCACCTTTCATTGGTTTTCCAGAATTTGTGGGAGACGGGTTATTAACTTACTGGTGGGTATTTCCAATCTATCTTTTCTTTTTTGTTTATGAGGGGCTTCTAACAAAAAGGTTTACTTTCTGGGATGAGATAAAGCATATATGGAAAGCAAGCTTTTTTTCGACTATAACAATATTCAGCATACTATTTCTTGGAAAGATAGGGATAAAATATTCAAGAACAGTAGTAGTATTAACAGGAGCGCTCTCTTTTTTTATTATACCTGCAATAAGATTAAGTGCCAAAAGATTATTAATATCTATAGGTCTATTCAGGAATAAGGTGATAATACTTGGTGCAGGAAAAACAGGTCAGCTTGTGGCAAAGGCTTTAAAAGATGAAAAGAATCTTGGATATAAAGTTGCTGGTTTTCTTGATGACGACCCTGGAAAAGTAGGAAGACTAATAGAAGGAATAAAAGTTCATAAGGGTATTGATAAAGTAGAGCGTTATATAGGGAGAAGTGGTATAAATTCTGTTATTATTGCGATGCCTGGTGCAGGGAAAGAAAGGCTGAATCATCTTATAAATAGTCTTCAGCATAAGGCAGAGAATATACTTTTTATCCCTGATATTTTAGGTATCGCAGTTCTCGGAACAAAGATTCAGCACTTTTTCCGCGAACAGGCTTTTGCACTTGAGATACAGAATAACCTTGCAAAGCCTCTAAATATATTTCTTAAGAGGTGTTTTGACTTTACATTAGGCAGTCTTTTTTTGGCACTTCTTATATTACCGATCATTCTAATCTCTTTATTAATAAGAATTGATTCTTCTGGCTCTCCTATATTCTCCCAAAAGAGGGTTGGCAAGAAGGGCAAGACCTTTAGATGTTATAAATTCAGGACGATGTATGAAGATGCTGAGGAGAGACTTCTCGAGATTATAAGTAATAATGAAGATATACGAAAGGAATGGGAGAAATCCTGGAAATTAAAAGATGACCCGAGAGTTACAAGGGTAGGAAGATTTCTCAGGGAAACGTCTCTTGATGAATTGCCACAACTGGTAAATGTCATTAAAGGTGAGATGAGCCTTGTGGGACCAAGACCTGTTATTCAGGAGGAAATAGATAAATATTATAGAGATTCAGCAGAATTGTGTTTTTCAGTCCCCCCAGGGATTACTGGTCTATGGCAGGTTTCTGGAAGAAGTAATACAAGCTATGATTACAGGATAGCACTCGATTCATGGTATGTGAGGAATTGGAATCTGTGGCTTGATATTGTTATCATCTTTAAGACTATCAAGGTAATCCTGAAGAGGGAAGGCGCATATTGATTGGTTTTTAAAATCTATTGTGCAAATAACTACCCGCTCTTTTCTTTGATTATTTTCATCAGCTCATCATAAGAGATTCTTTTAACTCCAAGGCTTTCTGCCTTCTTGAGTTTCGTGCCAGGGTCTTCTCCAACAATAAGATAATCAGTGCTTTTTGAGATTGCAGAAGAGGCATGACCTCCCAGTCTTTCAATCATATCCTCTATTTCTTTTCTTGGTTTTGGTAATGTTCCTGTTATAACAAATGTGAGACCATCAAGAGGCAATTTCCCTTTTTTCTTTTCTTCAAAATCAGGATTCGTGATTTTCACCCCTAATAACTTAAGTGATTTAAGGGTTTTTAAGTTTTCAGGGTCGTTGAAAAAATCTGATACTGACCTTGCAATCTTTTCACCCATCTGTCTGATCTCTGTAATCTTTTCAGGTTTTACATTGTATAGATCTTCGATCTTTTCAAAATTCTTCGCAAGGAGTTTAGCTGCATATTCACCAACATGTAGAATACCCAGGGCATATAAAAATCTGGAAAGTGTTGTATTTTTGCTCTTTTCGATTGCTTCTATCAGATTCTGAGCTGATTTTTCTGCAAATCTTGGAAGTTCAAGAAGGTCTTCTTTCTTAAGTTTATATATGTCTATAAAATGTTTTATGAGACCTTTTGAATACAGTAACTCCACATTTTTTTCACCGAGTCCTTCAATATCCATAGCACCCCTTGAAGCAAAATGCCTTATTCTTTCCTGAACCTGAGCTGGGCAGTTAAGTCCGATACAACGTGCTGCTACCTCCCCTTCTTCCCTTATCACCTTAGAACCACATACAGGACATTTTTCAGGGATCGGAAAAGGCTTCTCCTTACCTGTTCTCTTCTCTTTAACAACCATGACCACATGTGGAATCACCTCTCCTGCCCTCTCTACGACAACAGTGTCACCAACCCTTATGTCTTTCCTTTTTATCTCATCCCAGTTGTGTAGTGTTGAGCGAGAAACAGTAACTCCTCCAATCCTTACAGGTTCTAAAATTGCAACAGGAGTAATAACCCCTGTTCTTCCAACACTCGGAAGGATCTCTTTTATAATTGTGGTTCCCTGATGGGCAGGAAATTTATAAGCAATAGCCCAGCGAGGTTCTCTTGTTTTTATACCTAAGAGCTTTTGAAGACCAAAGTCATTTACCTTTACAACAGAGCCGTCTGTCTCAAAAGGGAATGTCCTCCTTTTTTCTTCAATCTCATCTATGGTTGAAATAACCTCATCAATTGTTTTAACAAGTTTCACAATAGCAGGTATAGGAAATCTTGCCTTCTCAAGCCATTTGATAAATTCCCACTGACTCTTGAAATCTTTTCCTTTAACTGCACCTATTCCATAACATGCAAGATGGAGTTTCCTTGATGCAGTAATAGAAGGGTCAAGCTGTCTTACTGAACCTGCAGCAGCATTTCTTGGATTTGCAAACAGTGGTTCTCCTTTTTGTTCCCTTTCCTTATTGAGTTTATCAAACTCTTCAATATCCATATATACTTCGCCACGGATATCTATTTCATCTGGTATTTCCGTCCCCTCAATTTTGAGGGGGACAGATCTTATGGTTTTTATGTTCTGGGTAACATCTTCTCCCTCATAACCGTCTCCTCTTGTAGAAGCCCTGTAAAGGAGACCTTTTCTATAGGTAAGCTCAATAGCGAGACCATCATATTTTGGTTCAACTGTATACTCAATATTATCAGAAGATTTAAGAAATCTCTTTATTCTTGTATCAAATTCCCTGAGTTCATCATACGAAAAGGCATTATCAAGGGATAACATTGGCTCTGAATGTCTGACCTTCTCAAATTTTTCTAAGGGAGGTGCCCCAACTCTTTGTGTAGGAGAGTCAGGAAGGATATAATTATATTTTTTTTCGAGTTCTTTGAGGCGAAGATATAGCCTGTCATATTCCTCATCTGAAATAACAGGGGAGTCAAGGACATAGTAACGATAGCAATGATAATTAAGCTCTTTGACGAGTTTTTCGATCTCCCTTTTTATTTCTTCAGGAATCTTTTCACTCATAACTTTAAAAATTCTTAATTCTGATGTCTAAATTCTAAATAAATTTAAGACCTAAATCAAAATTTAAAGTTTTTCTTCTCTGGTTTCTCTTTTCAAATTTTCCTTCTCTATTATTTCTAAAAGAAATCTCAGGGCTGAAAGAGAAGCCTTTTCTTTATTCTCTTCCCTGTTACCTTTTAATCTCAATTCTTTTGAAAAGACCTGACCTTTTTTACTCACTGCGATATAGACAAGTCCTCTTTCTTTTCCCTCAAGTACATCTGGTCCGAGATTCCCGGTAGTTGAAACAGAGTAGTCTGTTTTTGTCAATGACCTTATCTTTTTTGCCATCTCCTTTGCAGTTTTTTCACTCACCACCCCGTATTTTGAAATAATTCTTTGAGAAATTCCTAAGATTTTCTTTTTAGCTTCAGCAGAATATGAGACAACCCCTGCTTCAAAAAAAGAACTTGCCCCGGGGAGGATAGTTATATAATGACTTATAAGTCCACCTGTGCATGATTCAGCAACCGAGAGAGTCAATTTTTTTTTCTTAAAAAGCCCATGAACCCTTTTTATAACTTTTAAAATATTTCTGTCCATTATATTATGTAGTATCCCCCTTAGGACTTTTTATCAAATTAGATTCATCATCTTGAGTATCTCGATACTCTGAATTACAAAATCTTCAATATCTAAAGGCTTAGAAGAAATATGAAGAGAAGGATTTTCAAATGGATGTTCGTGATAAAAACCTCCTTCTTTATCCATCCCATAAATTCTCTCCCCTGCAACAATGAGAGCCATGTTCAGCTTTTCTTTTTTAACATTGACATAGATTTGCATGAATATCTTGTAAGAAAAACCTATTCTTGAGATCAAAGTAACATCTGTAAAATCTAAATATAAAATCTTTAGCCCATATCTCTCTGTAATGTCTTGTATGGACTTGATAATCTCACTGATTTTAAACATCAGCTTCTTTTAGCTTTCTTATTTTTTCCTGAAGATGTCTTATGCCTTCAATTGCATGTTCCCATTCCATAGCATCTTTCTCAACTTCCCAGTCAAAATTTTTCTCTTTCACCACATTTTTTGCTTCAAACTCGGCAAAAGTCATGTTGTATTTTTTCTTGAAGCGTTCGTCTGTAAGCTTGTATAGCACAAGTCTTTTTTCATACTCACTCAAAACTGCTTCTTTTAGTTCACTTTCAGGTATTAAATCAAAAAGCTTCATAAAGCCCTCCTGCTAAAACTATTCGTATTGTCAAAAGTTTTTAAGTAAATTCTTTAAATATCCTTTATCTTCAAGGGGTTGATTTAAATTAACCTACCTCCC
>JBNAVX010000103.1:0-8657 GCA_049700155.1 Thermodesulfovibrionales bacterium | reverse complement strand
GTAACATACAAAAATTTAATAACTCACTAAATAACTAAAATGTTCTATAATTATATATGGCTATACTTGAAATAAAAAAATATCCTGACAGAATCCTAAAGGAAAAAACTACAATAGTAGATAATATAGATGGTGCTTTACAGCGACTTATAAATGACATGACTGAAACGATGCACTCAGTTAGAGGTATCGGTCTGGCAGCGAATCAGGTAGGTGTATTGAAAAGACTTTGTGTGGTAGATACAAGTATAAGGGAGGAGAAGAGTCCTCTCATCGTTCTCATTAACCCTGTTATTATTGGAAGAGAGGGAAAGGAAGAAGCAGAAGAAGGATGTTTGAGTCTACCTGGATATTTACAGATTATTAAAAGGTCAGCTAAGGTAGTTGTAAAGGCTCTTGATAGAGAAGGCAAACCACTCGAGATAGAGGCTGAAGGGCTCCTTGCAAGAGTATTCCAGCACGAAATTGACCACCTTGATGGTCTCCTGATAATTGATAGGATAAGTCCGATTAAGAGAGAGTTTTTCAAAAGACGTTATAAGAAATCAATTAAAGCTCCAATCTCATCTTCTGGAAACTGATGATATTTTTAAGATATGCGTATTATATTTTTTGGCACGCCTGATTTTGCTGTTCCATCCTTGAAGGCTCTTCTTGATTCAGATAATAAAATACTTGCTGTTGTAACACAACCAGATAAGAAGGCAGGAAGAGGTCGTGCAATGCATTATTCACCAGTAAAAGAAGTTGCTATGCAAAATGAAATCCGAATTATGCAACCAGAAAATGTTAAAGATAGCACTTTTATAGATGAACTTGTATCTTTTAATCCTGATATGATCGTAGTAGTAGCGTATGGCAAGATATTACCCCCGCAGATACTTAATATACCACCATTTGGATGTATTAATGTTCATGCCTCTCTTCTACCAAAATATAGAGGGGCAGCTCCAATACAGTGGGCAATAATTAATGGCGAAAAGGAAACAGGCATAACCATAATGCGTATGGATGAAGGGCTTGATACAGGGGAAATCCTTTTACAGGAGAAGACCATAATTTCGGATGAAGACAATTCAGAGACTCTCAGTAAAAAACTCTCGCATTTAGGTGCTTTTTTACTTTTAAAAACAATAAAGGGATTAGAAGAGGGCTCTATTAAACCTATTCCTCAAGAAGGGATTGCAACTTATGCACCTCCTTTGAAAAAAGAAGATGGCAGAATTAAATGGTCAAAAAGCGCAAAGGAGATATTTAATCTTATAAGGGGTCTTTATCCATGGCCATGCGCCTATTGTTATTTAAACAGTGAAAGGATTAAAATCATCAGGGCAAAAGTCATTGATGGCTCAGGATCACCGGGTAGGATTGAGAAAGCTGTTAAAGGAGAGTTAGTTATTGGTACAGGAAAAGGATTGATATCTATACTCGAACTCCAACCTGAAAGCAAAAAAAAGATGTCTATAGAATCCTTTCTTCATGGAAGGAAGCTAAAAGAGGGAATCTATATTAATGAACCTTAGATGGTTTATTTTAAAGATTGTCTATCCATTTCTCATGCTTGCAGGTTCTTTGTCAAAAAGAAAGAAAGAAACGTTTCAAAGATTTATAATAGACTTGAATAATAAAATTATTAGAAAACAGAAATATAAGGCTAAGAATATACTCATTCTTTTATCACACTGTCTCCAGAGAGACAAATGTAAAATCAGACTTACCCATAATGTTTATAATTGTGAGAGATGTGGAAAATGTGAAATAAAGGACCTGATACAGATTGCTGATGAAAACCACATAAGCCTTTTTGTTGCAACAGGTGGCTCTCTTGCGAGGAGAATTGTTCAAGATGTAAAACCAGAGGCAATCATTGCTGTTGCATGTGAGAATGAACTTAGTAGTGGTATTGCTGATACATATCCTCTTCCTGTCATTGGCATTTCAAATGAGCGACCCTATGGTCCATGTTTAAATACAGTTGTTGACCTGGAGAAGGTAAAAGATGCTATCGATTTTTTTACAGGGAATTCTTCCCATTAAGTGAATAAGATGCATGACTCAATCAATGAGACAAAACAAACTCCTCTTAAAAGGGAAGTGAGTAATCTCATAAAAATTACTTTCTATATGCTTTCATTCATTATCTTGGGACTCCTTTTTGGTTTCTTAACATTCAAAATTCTAAGTTTCAGTCGAATTGTAGAGGTCCCTGACTTATATGGAAAAAGTCCTGTTGAAGCATCAAGAATCTTGAGAGATAAAGGTCTTATTCTGAAGATCGAGGGTGAAGATTATGATTCTACAGTACTTCCAGGACATATTATTAAACAGGATGTTCCTGCACAGAAAAAGGTCAAAGAGGGAAGAGGCATAAAGGTAGTTCTCAGTAAAGGACCAAGAGTTCAATCAATCCCTGCCCTTGTTAATGAAACACTTTCAAATGCCGAGGCAATTCTCATACAGAAAGGTTTAAAGATAGGAAGAGTAATAAGAGTCCACTCAGATAGGATAGAAAAAGACAGGATCATAGCTCAAACTCCAGAACCAACAGAAAAAATAAGCGATTATATTACTTTACTTGTGAGTGCAGGTCCTCATGAATCAATATATTATTGTCCTGACTTTAAAGACATGTCTGTTGATGAAGCAAAAGACCTTATAGAAAGACTGAACCTGAAAATTGAGACTACTGGTTCGGGAGACCGTATTAGGTCACAAAAACCAAAGCCAAGGACATATATAAAAACAGGAGATACAGTTTATCTACAACTCTACTGAGTTACGTGGTTTATCTGGCATTCGATTATTAGTTATTTATGCTTATTTTATGCAGATATTTCTTGACAAAACTTCGCCAATAAGGCATAAATTAAGCTCTTAATTCAGGAGAAAAAATGGTTAAGATTGCACCTTCTATATTATCTGCTAATTTTCTAAAACTCGGTGAAGAAATAAAGGCTACTGAGGAAGCCGGGGCAGATATGATTCATATAGATATCATGGATGGGCATTTCGTCCCCAATATTACCATCGGTCCTTCTATTGTTGAATCAATACGGAAGATTACTTCTCTTCCACTCGATGTCCATTTGATGATTGAAAACTCTGATATGTATCTTAAAGATTTTATGAAGGCTGGAGCTGATTATATCACGGTCCATTTAGAGGCATCGGTACACCTCCACAGGACTATACAGAGGATTAAAGAAGGTGGTATAAAAGCAGGTGTTTCTTTAAATCCTGCTACATCTATCTGTAACTTAAAATATATTTTGCCATATGTTGATCTCGCCCTTCTGATGTCTGTGAATCCCGGCTTCGGGGGGCAACAGTTTATACCACATACACTTGGAAAGATTAGAGACTTGAAAAGATTTGTATCAGAAAAAGATCTGGCAGTTCTTATAGAAGTTGATGGAGGTATAAACCTTGAGAATGCCCATGATGTGGCGTCTGCAGGTGCTGATATACTTGTTATGGGCTCTGCTTTCTATAATTCCACTGACTATAAAACAATTCTCAAAAAGTTAAGAGAACGTCTTGGAGATTGAGAGACTTATTGAGCAGGCAGAGACATTAAAAGTAAGATCACTCTATTCTCAGTCTCTAAGACTTTTCAAAAAGGCTTTTCAAAAATATAGAAGAATATTACATACAGATGGAATGTTGCGATGTTTACTTTCAATAGGAGATATTTACAGGATGATGGGAAACTACGACCTCGCTGTAAAAAGTTATTCAAAAGCGATAGAGTTTGCAAAGAAAAGTAAAGAAAAGACGTATATTTTAGATGCAAAAATAGGTCTTGGTCTATCTCTAAGGGCACAGGGTAAGTGGAAAGAATCTCTAAGGCTCATATATGAATCTAAAAAAAATTACATAAGTCAAGGTGACAAAGAAGGCATTGCCTTTTCATTGTGGGCAGAAGGGGGAGCCTTAAGAATAAAGGGAGATATAAAAGATGCGATAAAAGCTTTCAAGAAAGCTCTCGAAATATATAAGACCCTTAAAGATAGGGAAGGAATAGGATATTGCCTTTGTGGACTCGGTGGAGCATCGAGGGTAGCAGGACTTTTTGAAGACTCACTCAAATACTATACTGCTGCTAATAAGCTGTTTTCGAAAACTAATGATATATTTGGGCTGGCATATTCCCACTGCGGTATGGGAAATGCTTTCAGAATGTTAAATAATTATAAAAAGGCTCTTTTACATTTTTCAAAAGCAACCAGACTTTATCAAAAGATTGGTGACATAGTTAGTTATTCATATACTCTCTGGGGTATGGGTTCAACATATAAAATGATGGGAAAGTATAAAAAGGCTCAAGATAATTTTAGAAAGGCTGTGTTATTGTTTAAAAAAACAAAAGATCCAAGGGGTATCATATATTGCAAACTGTCACTTGGAGAAATAGACTTTATTCAAGATAATAAGACGAATGCAATAAAAGTTTTGAAAGAGGCATTTTATGATTCAATACAAAATGGTTATAGTATAGAAAAATGCCATGCAGGAATAATACTATCTTATCTGTTAAAAAATATTTCAGCTATTAAAAGAAAACAATTAGAAAATAAAGGATTATTTAAAAAGATAGATAATAAATGTTATGAAAGGCTTGGATTGAGAATAAATTTTGATGGATTGCCTTTTAATATACCTTAAATAGAATTGTAGATACTAAAACTATTATATAATCAAGTTTATTGATAGACTGTAGAGTTCCTTATTTATATAAGCATTTTTGGAAAAATTATTGCTTTTGCTATAACTGCTTATTTATAAATTTTTTTCAGGTAGAGTTAAATATGGAAGCATTTAATATACCCAATACCCTTACAATAACCAGAATCATCATCATCCCTGTATTTGTAATAGCTATAATATATAAACGTTATGACTATGCCCTTTATCTTTTTGTAACCGCAGCACTTACAGACATCTTTGACGGTCTTCTTGCGCGTCTTAAAAATCAGAAGACGGTTTTAGGTATGTTTCTTGACCCACTTGCTGACAAGTTTCTCATAGTAACATCTTTTATAGTACTTTCCACATATGGTTTGACCCCGAAATGGCTTGCAATAATAGTGATAAGCAGGGATACAATAGTTATTACTGGATGGTTTCTACTTTATGTTGTTACAGGCAAATCAAATGTTGAGCCATCGCCTTTGGGGAAAACAACAATATGGATCCAGAGTATTTTTGTTGTATATGTACTTTTAAATCTCAATTTCTTCTTGCTACCTTCAGTATATGCTGTATTTCAATGGATAACAGCAGTTTTTACAATAATCTCTGGTCTGCATTATATCTATAGAGGTCTAAAACTGTCACATGCATTCTAAAAAGGGATTAGAGATAGAGCATATCTGTTCAGGGGGTCAGGCTGAAAAATTAGGGCTTCTTCCCGGTGATATCATTTTATCTATCAATTCCCATAATTTGAGAGACCCTATTGATTTTATGTTCTATGGTTCTGATACCTGTGTTGAAATGGAGATAAAGAGAAATGGTAAAAATATTTATCTAAAGGTCAAAAGAAAAGAAGGGGACGAATTTGGAGCTATTTTTAAAACAGTAAGACCTATAATTTGCAAAAACAACTGTATATTCTGTTTTGTAAACCAGCTTCCAAAAGGACTCAGGAAAACTTTATATGTAAAAGATGACGATTACAGGTTATCTTTTCTTTATGGCAACTACATCACTTTAACAAATCTTAAAGATGAAGACAGGAAACGTATTATCGAACAGAGATTGAGTCCGCTATATGTTTCTGTTCACTCAACGAACATTGCACTTCGTAATAAACTAATTGGAAATTTAGATGCTCCAGACATCTTAAAGGAACTAAAAATATTTGTAGATAACAAGATCAGGTTTCACACACAGATTGTCTTATGCCCTGGCTATAATGATGGTAAAGAACTATATAAGACCATCAGTGATTTGCACAGCTTTTATCCATATATTTTATCGATTGCAGTAGTCCCAGTTGGACTCACTAAATATAGAAAACATGCCATTAAACCTGTTGAGAAGAAAGATGCGATCGATGCCATCAAAATAATTCATACTTTTCAAAAAAGGTTTAAAAAGAGACATGGCGAACCAATTGTTTTTGGCGCAGATGAATTATATATTAAGGCAGAATTACCATTCCCGCCATTTAAAGATTATGGAAATTTCCCTCAGATAGAAAATGGTGTTGGAATGGTTCAATATTTCATGAACAGTGCTAAGAAAATCCAGCTTATGAAATTACCGAAACATAAAAAGAGATTCCTCTCATTTACAGGTATGTCTTTCTATCCATTCTTAAAAAAGTTTATTAGATATCTTGAGAGATGGGGTATAAGTATAGATATAATCCCTGTAGAAAACAGATTTTTTGGAGAGACTGTTACTGTTACCGGACTATTGACAGGAAAAGATATTATAAGAGCGCTTCTGGACAGAGTAGAAAGTTACGATACAATATTAATCCCAGATGTAGTATTAATGGAGAATGATGATATATTCCTTGATGATATAAAACTGAAAGATATGGAAGATGCACTCAAGATTCCAGTAAAAAAGATTGCTTCAACTCCTGAGGGGTTGATAGAAGGTATAATTAGAGGTTAGTTAAGATGAAGATTTCTGGAAAGACAAAGATAACAGGACTCTTTGGATATCCTGTTGAACACTCTCTTTCTCCTGCAATGCACAATGCAGCCTTTGAAGCGATCGGGCTTGATTATTGCTATATTACATTCTTAGTTCATCCTGATTTTTTAAGAGAAGCTGTTTTGGCTATTAAGGCACTGAATCTTGCAGGAGTGAATGTGACTATCCCGCATAAAGAGAAAGTTTTAGCCTTTCTCGATGAGATTGATAGGGAGGCAACTATTATAGGTGCTGTTAATACTATAGTGAATTATAAAGGATGGCTTAAAGGATATAACACAGATGGCAAAGGGTTCATGCAATCTCTTTATGAATGTGGAATTTCTGTTGAAGGTAAAGAAGTATTAATAGTAGGTGCAGGAGGTGCATCAAGGGCTTTAAGTTATTACCTGTGTAAAGAAGCTAAAAAGGTATGCTTATTTGATATTGAAAGAAAAAAGGCGGAAAAGATTGTAGAGGATTTTCAAAATATCTTTAGTAATATTTCTATTGTTGATAATATTTCAAATATTGATAATTTTAATATAATTATAAATGCTACTCCTCTTGGTTTGAAAGAAGAAGACCCTTTACCACTTGATACAGAGTTGCTAAGGTCAGACCAGATAGTCTGCGACCTTATTTACAAAGATACTCGTCTTTTAAAAGAATCTGCAAAAAAGGGATGTGTAATACTGAATGGGATCGGAATGTTACTCTGGCAAGGAGTATTTGCTTTTGAATTATGGACAGGAGTTACCCCGCCAGTTGACATAATGAGAAAAGCTCTCCGTCTTTCTTGACAGATTATGAACTCCTTTAACGGTGATATCTTAGGGTCTATTCCGTTTTTTCTCGGGGGATTATGGTAAAGCAGCAAGCCTTAAATTTAAAGTCTCTCACACCTATTATCTGGTCTCAATTTTTTAATTATCCAGCCAGAATATTTTGAATTTTTGAGAAGATTATGTTAGATTTTAAGCAGATGTAAGGGAGTTTAAATGAAAGAATCACTGAGATACTTACAGAACGCTAAGGAGATATTGAAATCTGCTCGCATAGAAGATAATACTTATATTGATATCAAGCCTGTCAGGGAAGCAATGGCAATAGCCTATTTAGCCGTTTTGGAGTCGATAAATGAGTGTCTACTAAAGAAGGGTTTGACTAAGAAGGAGCTTCCAAAATCAGTAGATGCATATAGAAAGGCATTGCAGAAGTATATAGCAATTCATAATGGGAAACTTATGAGGGAGTTCGAGAAACTGTATGATGCCCTTCACATCGCAGGTTACTATAGAGGTCTTATTTACGATGTAGATATGGTTAGGGATGCCATAAGGGCAGCAAGGGCTTTTATAGAGAAAATTAATAAGTAAGTAATAAAACAACCTGCTTTATCCAGATTGGACGATGAGGTTTCAGAAAGGCAAAGGTCATAGCTTTGAAAGATACTGTAATTGAGGATTATAAAAAGACACCAGAGCATTGGTTTGCTCTTGGTTATTACTATGAAGAAACAGGTTTATATAAAGAGGCAATAGAGAAGTAAAATCAGCAATAAAAACAGCTGAAGAGTTTATTAAAAAGTTAGGCTCCTGAACCGAATATAAAAAAGATGGTTAGACTTCGGGAAGATTAAATACATATTAACCAAAAAATAAAAATAATACTGGCACTTTTTACCATCTTAAAGATTGAAGACGTAGTAAAAGCAGTAGTTGAATATTATGGGATAAGGGAAGAAGAATTATGGTAGGCGGAACAGGGATCGAACCTGTGACCTCAGCCTTGTAAGGGCTGCGCTCTCCCATCTGAGCTATCCGCCCGTAAAGTTAAAATTATTATCTAAGTTTTAAGGAAAAAAATCAATAATTTGGAATTTTCCCAAATTTGCCGATAGAAAGTTAATGCGACCCAAGACTTGTTTCGGGAGGAAGCAATCTCAATACTTAGCCCACTTAATTCATAAATTTATGAGTGAAGCTCCCCGACTTTAGTCGGGG
>JBNAVX010000102.1:0-8835 GCA_049700155.1 Thermodesulfovibrionales bacterium | reverse complement strand
TCTGGCAGTTTTCGTAAATGGCAGATGCAGTATTTTCGCTCATTCTCGGCTCGATATTAATCGAGCCTCCGAGGTAAATTCTTTCTTCGAAAGAATTTAAATCCGCTCAAACACTGCATCTGCCAAAGATTTTATGAATAATATGGACTAAAAAATGTAAAAGTCAAAAATTACTTCAAGAAATCTAATAATGACTGGGAAAGGATACGTGATGCCGCCTCTCTCAACGCCTTAAGAGCTGTATCTGTCTTTAAAATCTCGGTTATTGTCTCATCCATGTCCGCATCCTCTGTTTGTGAAAGGGCATTCGTCAGGTTAAGAGCAGAAGTAACAAGCCTTGCTTTCTGGTCATTAATATGGACCTGCCTCGTCCCGATTTCTCCCTGAATATTCAAGATATTTGTGTGCCCATCATTAAGGGGATATGAAAGTGCTGCGATTCTGTGTAGTGCCTTCTCCTCCTGTATGTCAGGGTCTGAGTCTAGATCTGAACCGTCAATATCTTTATATTCAAATGCAAAACTTAAGACATTGGCAATATCCATAAGATTAGAGAAAGTGAAAGTATCATATTCTGGATCCCCTGCATTTCCTATCTCTACTGTTGTTGTGGTAATCCCTGTTAAAGGATCGGTTGATTGAGTATAGCTGATTGGTGTGCCGTCAGGAAGTTCAGTTGGAAGCGAACCTGTCATAGTAAAGCTGAATACATTACTTCCTGGTATATTTAAAGATATTGTTGTTTCAGTATCTATCAGTGTATTTATTTCACCCATATCACCATTGTAATCATATTGATAAGTAGTTGGGTTATATGTGAATGCCTTCTGATCGGTCTGGTGACCAGAAAATAAATATCTGTTTCCTATCTTTGTGTTTGATATGTCAAGAAGAAAATCTCTCCACATAGAGGCCTGCTGTGCATAAAAAGAACGGTTTTCTTGAGTCTGGGCATTGCCACCCATAGAGATTAATTCTTTCAATTTCAAGATGCTGTTTGTAGCAGAATTCAGGACATCGCTCGTAAATTGCAATTGGAAGTTTGCTTCCTCAATATTTTTTTTGTACTGTTCTGTTGTATTAATACTGAGGCGGTAATCCAGAGACTTCATCATCCCTACAATGTCATCCGAAGGTTTCTGTATTCTTTTCCCTGAAGCTAACTGTGTATTTAATTTTGTGAATTCCTCCATGTTTTTCTGGAGTGCATTAGCAAGCTGATTGAATATCATAAAAGATGTAATTCTCATAATAGTTCAATGACAGTCTGTAAAAGTTCATCAGTTACCTGGATCATCTTTGCTCCTGCCTCAAATAAACGCTGAAACCTTATCAGGTTAGCTGCCTCCTCATCAAGAGATACACCTGATAAAGACTCCCGCTTTGTATTCAATTCGGATAATAGATTTTCATCGAATGTAAAACTGTCTGAGGCTGCACTACTCATGGTACCAATGGTAGATATAAGTCCTTTATAATAATCGAAAAATGTTGTGTTGCCAAGATTTGATATAGAATTTTCAGAAAGCTGTGCTATGAGGAGTGCGTTTGAGTTATCACCTGGTAAGGCAGTATCAGAAGATGCGGCAGCAATCTTTCGCTGGTTAGTAATAGCAACCCCAAAATTCTTGATAACATCTGTTAAAGGACTTACTGAAAATTCATCGTCAGGTGTAATAGTACCAGTAATAATTACCTCAATGCCATCGAATTCTATAGGGTCTCCAGAGACATATGCTCCAGATGTAACAAGTGAGCCTGTTTGATTATTATATACATAGTAGTTGCTATCTGAATCAAACTGTATGGTGTATTCGTCAAGGGTTAATTGTGAAAGGTCAGTTATCGTTGCGGTCATATCAGCACCTGATGAAAAATCCTTTACAGAAAGTTGTAGAGAGGTAAAAAAATCATTCCCAGTTGTCCCATCAAGCCCATACCCTTCTCTGTGAAGTAAGTTAATTTCCTGGATGAGTGATGCGGTGAGTCTTCGCAATCCATTCAAGGAATCTGTTTTAATGGTGTCCCTAACTGAAATGAATCCACCGAGTTGTCCCTTGCTGATATTTTCTGTGATATTTATACCATCGAGATAGATATCCCTGTCTCCTTCTTCATTGATCCTTGTTGAGATACTATTAGTTGTTTCACCTGAGACAAGGTTTCTCATGCCTACCATTATCGTTACTGAGCCATTCTCATCTTCATAAAAACTAAAATCTACGAGTGTGGCAAGTTCATTCATAAGCATATCCCTTTGATCTCTCAAATCATGTGCACTCCCAGATTGTGAACCTCCCTCTACCATAGTTATCTTGCCGTTAATTGTGGCGATTTCTGATGCAATAGAGTTAATTCGTTCAACAGTATTGTCAATGTTCTCATTGATACTTTCAAGGCTCTCTTCAATCCCCCGTTCCATTCGTTTCACTGCTAATACAAGAGAATCTGCTTTTTGAAGTAAAACACTTCTATGTACAAAACCCTCAGGGTTTGTAGCAACGTCCTGCCATGCGTTAAAGAAATCAGTTAAAGAGACAGCCAGTCCAATATTCTTTGCCTCATTAAATATCTGCTCTATCTGGCTCAATGTCTGATTTAACGCGGATGACTTACCATAATTCTGATACTGCCCCAATAATTGAGTTTGAATAAATTGATCATAATACCTCTTGATTCCAGAAATCGTAACACCACTTCCTAAGAGGTTACCACTGAGGGAGACAGGATTTACAGCAAACAGGGCTTCTCTCCTTGTAAACCCGGGTGTGTTAACGTTAGATATATTATGGCTTGTAACAGTCAGAGCTGTCTGACTTGCGAAGATTGCTGATTTTGCAATACCAAATAAATCTATTAAAGACAATCAAATCTCCCTTGAAATAATAACAGCTTTATCTCTGTTCTCAAGATAGAGACCAAATGATTCTAAAAAACTTGTAGATCGTCTGACAAAGTTTAGAGACCGATCAATTAATATCATATTGAAGGTATTCAGTTCCTTAATGCTCTGCAATAATGACAATAACTGCAGCCTTATTGTCTGGAAGTCCTCATCTCCTGTTAGCTCACAAAGTTTCTGCAAATTAATCTTTTCATTTATCTTATTCTGGGAAGAGAATTTATCTATGAGCCTTATCCTCTCTTCTTCAAGGAGTCTAAGTTTCAGGACAGTTGTGTCTTTCTCTTTAGATAGGTCTTCAACATCTTTTGCATTTATATTTATAAGACACTCCTTCTCCTTCTGGAGCAATTCAAGGAGTAAACGATAATTATTTATCTGTTCAATAAGGATATTTTTGATGGATTCAACAATATTCATGCCTCTTCAATAAGCTTTTGTGCTATTTTATATGGATCAATCTGATAAGTACCTGATTCTATAGCATCTTTAATCTCCCTTATCTTTTCTTCTCTTATCTCAGGCAATTGATCAATTGCTGACATCAGCTCTGCAATCTTTTTACCCTGTTCAGATATCCTTACCTTATCAGATGATAAAGTCTTGTCAGATTTACCTGTCTTTGTCGTCTTCTGCGCTTGAGAAATCTTCTGAGTACTGAGATTTATCTCAATTCCATCTGGTGGCTTATTTCCTTGAATCTTCATTGGAATCCTCCTGTTAAATGAATCTTTATTATATTATTCGGAATCATTAAAAATTTCTTTAATCTCAACCCTTTGCTAAAAATCTTTCAGGGTTAACTACTTTACCTCTATCAATGATTTCAAAATGTAGATGAGGACCTGTAGAGTTTCCAGAATATCCGACCTGGGCTATAACAGTATTTATACCAACCTCATCTCCTTCTTTTACAAGATTTACCAAATTATGGGCATACTTACTGATAAGACCATTCCCATGATCAATTATTATAATGTTACCATATCCTTTCTGTTCCCCACTGAATATAACCTTACCACCTCTAAATGGATATATATTGGTTCCAACATCTGCTGCAATATCTACACCTGAATGAAATCTGTAATCACCATAGATTGGGTGTCTTCTTATGCCAAAGTTGGAACTCACAACACCATTGACAGGTAAGGATTGCTGAACAGATTCGGAATCCGTGGACTTCACAATAGATTCTGATTTTCCTGTAAGTTCTTTATTATCTGTATTTCTTCCATCTTTAATCCCATTCTTTTGATTCAGAAAATCTTTAAATTCTCTGAGTAATAAATCCTGTAATCCAAGACCTCTCTCTGACAGAAGTCTTGCAAGTTCCATATCAAACATACCCTGATACACATCTTTACCGAGACCATCTTCTTTATTAATATTGGCAGTCTCTCTCATTGCCTTTATTAGTTCATATACAAATAGTGCCTCCATCTCTTTTGCAACTGCCTTGACAGCACCCGGGTCATTCCTTCCCCTATATTCCTCAATATTACGTGGATAATAATTAGTTATATCCTGTATAACTTTCATCTGAAAAAATACCTCTTAGCCCACTTAATTCATAAACTTATGAGTAATTGGCAGATGCAGTATTCTCGCTCATTCTCGGCTCGATTAGAATCGAGCCTCCGAGGTAAATTCTTTCGAAGAAAGAATTTAAATCCGCTCAAATACTACATCTGCCAAAAATTTTATGTATAATATGGTTCATGCTCAAAATTCTTTTTGTCATATGATCTCAAGTTCAGCCCTCAATGCGCCTGATGCCTTTAAAGCCTGTAGTATAGCAATCAGATCACGGGGTGTTACACCCAATGCATTCAAAGCCCTTACGATCTCTCCAAGTGTTGTACCAGAAACCTCCATTAGAGATGCCTTTTGTTCCTTTACAGTAACATCCTTCTGAGGCACAACAACAGTCTCTGCTTTTTCAGGTGCAAAAGGTGGAGGTTGAGAAACCCTGAACTCTGTCTTTATCTCAATCGTAAGATTTCCATGGGCTATAGCAACAGGGGATATCTTTACTTTATCACCGATTATAACTGTCCCTGTCCTTTCATTTATCACAATCCTTGCGGGTATATCAGGTGTTACTTCAAGTCCTTCTATGAGTGTCAAGAGTTCTGGCTTTTTATTAAAGTATTCTGGAGGAATCTTCAATCTTACTGCTGATGGATCTATTGTTGATGCATATTCAGAATTTAGTGTCTCATTAATCCTCTTTGTAATTTCAGTTGCTGTTGTGAAATCAGGTCTATGTAAGAATATCTTTATTTCGCCAGTGTCACCAAGGGTAAAAGGAAAATCCTGCTCAATAATAACTCCCTGAGGAACCTTTCCAGAGGTTAGATGGTTTTTCTGAACTGTTGTCCCTGCACCTCCACCTATAAAACCTCCAATAGACACAGGACCCTGGGCAAGGGCATAGACCTTTCCATCAGGACCTTTTAATGGAGTAAGTAATAAAGCTCCACCCTGAAGGCTCTTTGAATCTCCAATAGCAGATACAAGGGCATCAACCTTTGTGCCAGGTTTAGGAAAGGGGGGTAAAGTGGCTGTAACCATAACAGCAGCAGTATTTTTTGCCATTATGTCTCTCGGTTTAACAACTACTCCCATCCTCTGAAGCATATTTGCTATAGTCTGAAGCGTAGCAAGACCTGTGTCACCTGAGTTATTCAGACCTACAACAAGCCCATATCCTACAAGCTGATTTTCTCTCACTCCTTCAAAACTTGCTATATCTTTTATCCTCTCTGCATAACACAAAGTGAGAAGCGAAGAGTAAACGATAAATAGTAAAAAGAGAAATACAGACAGAATGAATTTCATTATTTTTAAATTTTGGGTTTTGGGTTTTGAGCTTTGAGCTTTCATTAGAATGGCCATACCTTATCCAGAATTTGAACAAGCCAGCCGGGTCCCTGTTTGTCCTGGACGACTCCTTTCCCAACAAAATAGACCTGTGCATCTGCCACTTTACTGCTTAAAATAGTATTATCAGGTGCAATGTCATATGGTCTTACAACACCCCTGAGGACAAAAAACTGTTTTTCTCTATTTATAGTGATCTCTTTTCTTGATTCCAAGACAAGATTTCCATTCGGTAATACCTCTACAACTTTTGCTGTTATAGTTCCTATGATTTTGCCCTCTCTTGTAGTCTCACCACTACCCTTGAATTCAGACTGCATTGAACCACTTGCTGTGGGAGAAAATGTATTGCCTTTTCCCCAGAGGTTACTACGATTAAAGTCGAGCGGTATACCAAAGACATCTGTTACCTCTGCCTCAAGGGATGACTCTCTTGATGCATTAGTATCCGCCTTTCCAGAACCTGAAATGCTCTCAATAACCCTTATTGTCACAAGGTCATTTAATCTCTGTGCCTTTACATCCTCGTATAGACTTGCTCTGTCATACCAGAGTGAATTTAAAGAAGGAGGAACTGCTTTTTCTTCATATACATATTTTGGAGGAGGTGGAGGAAGCTCTGGAGTCGTAGCACAAGAGGAAAGAAATAATACATAGCATATAGTACAGAGCACATAGCAGATAAAAAAAGGTTTTTTATGCATTTCAGAAACTCACCTTTACTGTGCTTTCATCAATAAGGAGACCGCTTATAATCTTTTTAGAGGCAGTATTAACAACCTTTACTGTATCTCCAACATATGCGTTCTCCTTAAGCTCTCCGAGCGTAGTGATGATAAATGAAGGAGACTCAATAATAAGGTTAACCTTGTGTCCTTTTTTAAGTATTGGAGTAGATGCAAGCATATAATCCATTACAGGAACATTTGCAATTATTGAGCGGGTAAGGGTCTTACCTACTACACTGTCAATATTATTCATAGCGCCTGTTGGTATTCTTGTTATCTCAATAGTCTTTTCATAAAGGTCTTCTCTCTTTAGACAGCTTCCTTTCTTGAGGGCTTTCTTAGAAAAGATAACTTCTTCAAATACCTTTACATTCGTAGTCCCGGTAACATATTCACCGCTTCTGAATTCCATCTTAAAGACTGTCTTACCAGGTGGACCTTTCTCCAGATTGATTTTTTCAGGAGGTTCATCTAAAAGTTTTCCATTAATAGAAAAATCGCTAAGCTCTATCTTTTTCCATGGATAGTTGCTTTTTAGGTAGTTCAATAGTACATCTTTTGGATTCCATGATAATGGTATTGCTGAGGAGTGGATTAATAATAATGAAACGTAAAAAGAACAAAGAACAGTGACAATTTTGATATATATAAATTTTGATTTTTTACTCTTTATTCCCATAATTATCTCCTGAGGTTGTTAACAATCTGAAGCATCTCGTCAGATGTCTGAATAGCCTTTGAATTAACCTCATAAGCCCTTTGACTTATAATCATATTCACCATCTCCTCAACAATGTTTACATTACTCAGTTCCACAAAGCCCTGATTGATCGTTCCAAAGCCTTCTGACCCCGGGGTGCCTAATAATGGGTCACCTGAAGAAGCAGTTGGTGTAAAGAGATTTCTACCGATGGACTTCAATCCCCCCGGATTTATGAAACGTGCAAGCTCTATCTGTCCTATCTCTGATGGTGTTGCACTACCTGCTTGAAGGACTGTTATCTTTCCATCTGAACCCACTGTTATATTTATTGTATCTGTTGGGATTGTTATGCTTGGCTCTAACGGATAACCATCTGAATTTACTATACGACCTTCACTATCAAGTTTGAAGGCTCCTGACCTTGAATATGCAAGAGTCCCATCAGGCATCATAATCTGGAAGAATCCATCTCCTTCAATGACAAGGTCAAGGCTGTTCCCTGTATTTGCAAAATCCCCCTGCAAAAAAATCTTCTGGACTGCAACTGGTCTCACACCAAGACCAATCTGGATTCCTGATGGTATCTCAGAGCCTTCAGCAGATGTTGCACCGGGCGTCTTTAGGTCCTGATAAAACAACTCCTGAAAATCTGCTCTACTCTTTTTGAATCCGACTGTATTGACATTTGCAAGGTTATTTGCAATTACATCAATATTTAACTTTTGAGCCTCCATTCCTGTTGCTGCTATAAATAGAGACCTCAACATCTTATCCCTCCTTAAAATTTATTAATAATTTTTTATGCACGACCTATCTCATTTGTAACTTTACCCTGTGCTTCATCAAAGAATCGGATAGCTTTTTGAAACATCTCAAACTCTCTTATCATCTCTATCATCCCTATCATCTCTTTCACGACACTCACATTTGCTTTTTCAAGGAATCCCTGTTTAACTATAGCCTTTGCATTAACTGGACGTCCTTTTAAAAAGAATATGTCTCCTCCTGCTTTCGTTATATCCTCAATCTGTTTAAAATCAACTATTTTTAGAGAGTCAATCTTATTCCCATCAACCGAAATATCTCCTGACTCACTTATCTGTACCACTCCTTCGGGCAATTTTATTGGACCTTTCTGTCCCATCACCCTTATTCCATTTTGAGTAGTCAAATATCCTTCCTTATCTTTTTTGAAATCACCCCTCCTTGTATAACGATTCCCTTCAAGGACTATAAAACCATCTCCTTCAAGGGCAACATCAAGAGTATTTCCTGTTTTTATGTGAACACCGGATGACATATCAGTTCTGAATGATGAAAAATAACTCATTGACCTGCCATCGGGTTCATTTGTTAAGATTTCCTGAGGCATAAGATATTCTTTGAATGAGACATCATCCCTTTTATAGCCAACAGTATCAGCATTCGCAATATTGTGAGAGAAGATATCCATCTGAGCATATTTCAATACAGCCCCTGAAAGTGCGATGTAAATTCCTTTATACATATGCAGAAATCAAAGCAAACTTGATGCCAAAAGAAATGTGTTGGTTATTTTAACCCCTATTATTCATAAAATTCTTGGCAGATGCAGTGTTTGAGCGGATTTAAATTCTTTC
>JBNAVX010000101.1:0-8859 GCA_049700155.1 Thermodesulfovibrionales bacterium | reverse complement strand
AAATCCTCTAGATTCTTCTACTATGCCTGCCACAACTACTGCAAACGAGGGAAAGATGTCTGCGATGCCCGGCTTATCAACAAAGACCGATTGGAGGCTTTCGTCATCGAGCGGGTCAAGGCCAACATCCTGACGGAGGATAATTTGACAGAGTTAGTTAAGTTGACGAATGAGGAGATCGGCAAGGCCAAGGACGAGTATCAGGAGACGCTGGCCGTAATAGACGGGCAGTTAGGGGATTTAAGAGAAAGGCTCCATAAACTCTACAACGCCCTGGAGACAGGAAAGTTGGATGTGGAAGACTTGGCTCCCAGAATCAAGGAGCTACGGGGACAGATAGATGAACTGGAGGGGAAACGCCTTGACCTGATAGAGAGCATCAGGGATGCCAAGGTGGAACTCCTGGAGGCTTCCGTAGTCAAGGCGTATGTGGATGACCTCAAGGCCCTCCTTAACAAAGGCTCCATCGTGGAGCAAAAGTCCTTCCTCCGCTCTTTCGTGAAGCGGATCGAGGTGAACCTGCCCCAAGTAGTCATTGACTACACCATCCCCTTGGAAAAAAGTAGAACCACTTCCCAGAGAAGTTCTATCTTTTGTTTGTTCTGGCTCCTGGGAAGGGATTCGAACCCCCGACCAAGTGGTTAACAGCCACCCGCTCTGCCAGCTGAGCTACCCAGGAATAGACTTTTTATATCAAATACTTTATTCTTTTGTCAATTAAAGTTCTTTGACAAACTTTGCGACAAGGTCGCCTACTTCTGATGTGCTGTAACCCATCTGACCTGCTGAAAGACTCTTGATATATTTACCAGTCACTTCCATAACCGCTTTTTCAAGAAGCTGGGACGATTTTTCTTCGCCAAGATGTTCCAGCATCATTCCGCCTGCACAGATAGCTGCAAGGGGATTGATGATGTTCTTTCCTGCATATTTTGGTGCAGAACCTCCTATTGGTTCAAACATGGACACTCCATGAGGGTTTATGTTTCCACCCGCTGCTATGCCCATTCCACCTTGAATCATTGCTCCAAGGTCTGTGATGATGTCTCCAAACATATTGTCTGTAACTATAACATCAAACCATTCAGGGTTCTTAACAAACCACATAGTAATAGCATCAACATGAGCGTAATCAGCTTTTATATCAGGATATTCTTTGGCTACCTCATAAAATGTCCTCTCCCACAAATCAAATGCAAATGTAAGGACATTAGTTTTTCCACAGAGAGTTAGTTTCTTCATTTTGTTTCTTTTTCTGCAGTATTCAAAGGCAAAACGTATGCACCTTTCTACACCTTTTCGTGTATTGATTGATTCCTGAATTGCAACCTCATCTGGTGTTCCTCTTTTCAGGAAACCTCCTCCACCTGTATAAAGTCCCTCTGTATTCTCCCTTACAACTACAAAGTCTATATCTTCAGGACCTTTATTTTTCAAAGGGCAATCAACTCCAGGATATAGCTTGATAGGTCTTAAATTGATATACTGGTCAAGCTCAAACCTCAGTCTGAGTAGAATACCCCTCTCAAGTATCCCGGCTTTTACCTTTGGATGACCTATTGCGCCAAGATATATTGCATCATATTTTTTAAGTTCTTCTAAGGCACTTTCTGGAAGTGTCTCTCCTGTCTTTAGATATCTTTCACCACCAAAATCATAAAAAGTATAAATAAGCTTAAATCCTGAGCGTTCAGAGAGTGCGTTTAAAACTTTGATACCTTCTCTGATTACCTCTGGTCCTGTCCCATCTCCAGGAATAACTGCAATGTTGTAAGATTTCATATTTCTACCTCTCTATGCATTAGTCATCTGTCACTGGTCATCAGTCATTATTTTCTAACATTACCCAATCTTTTTCTTGTCCATTCAATCAATCCACCTGCTTTGATTAATTCCTGCATAAATGATGGAATTGGATTTGCTTTATATTCTTCTTTTCTTGTCAGATTCCTTATAATTCCGCTGTCTGCATCAATCTCTATCTCATCATTCTCTTTTATCTTTTCAGGTGCTTCTGATGATTCAAAGATGGGCAGACCAATATTGAAGGCGTTTCTATAAAATATTCTTGCAAAACTCTTTGCAATAACAGCCTGGATACCTGATGCCTTAATTGCAATAGGCGCATGCTCACGGGATGAACCACAACCGAAGTTCTTCCCTGCAATGATGATATCTCCATTCTTAATCTTTTGAGGAAAATTGCTATCAATGCCTTCCATAACATGCATAGCAAGTTCCTTCGGATCAGAAGTATTAAGATACCTTGCTGGTATGATCACATCAGTATCTATATCATTACCAAACTTCCATACCTTTCCTCTAATCAGCATCTACCCTCCTGATTTCTTTTTCACTAAAAGAGAAATATTATATTCTATTTTCTTATGTCCAGTAAACATGTCCTAAAGGAAGGTAAGTAGCAAAACGTCAGATTGTGTGAAAACTTCTTTCAAGGCTGATTTTATACTGATACACACAATTTACATCAAAATAAAATCAGAAGAAAGGAGAAAAGGATTGGGCTAAATAGAAGGGTTGTTAATATAATTTCATCTGACTCATACACAATTGATTGTAGACAGTAGTTGAGATCTTTCAGATTCTCGCAAAATAAAAAAGATCCCTTTATAGGATACCTATGTGTAAAATCATATCAAAATAGATATCTGAGAAAATCATTGCTGTCCATAAATAAGATATTTGGTTAATGATTCATGCATTTTAAAAAGAGGTTGCATTTATAACACACCCCTTTAATCCCCTCTTAATCCTTTCCCCTCTAAAAAGAGGGGTGAAGGGGTGTGTATAAAAAGATATACAGGTTTTTCTAAAAAATTATTTGGAGAAGTTTGTGAGAAAATATAAATCAATCGTTATTTTTTCTTTTTATCAGTATTCTGGGTAAATTTATCAACTATTTTGCCTTCGTATTGTGGGAAGTCTTCAAGATTAAAAGGTCTCTTTCTCATGATATTAAATCTCAATATCTTAAAATTAAGCTCACGGAGTTTCTTCAACCTTTCTTTGTCATCATCAAGTGTATTTATTAATGTAGAAAGGTTCACTATTTCATTCCTAAGTTCTAATTCAGGTGGGATACAACCTGCATTTTTTAAAATCCTGTAAGCTATTCTCAAATCTTCAGGGATAAAAGTCTCATCTTCAAAAGTCAGAGGTTTCCCTTTTCCTTTGAGGTTATCAAAGTCACCATTTTGGATTGCTTCTTGAATACGCCTTTCTGCTATTTTGCTAAATATATCCACCTACAATAACTATCTTACCATAAGCATCCTGTCAAGAGCTATCTTTGCCGGAAGTCTAATCTTCTCTGGTAATTGGATGATATATGAATTTTCTTTAAGAGCCCTGAGAAGACTCTTCAAAGTAGTTTTTTTCATCTGAGGACATATCATATCTTTTCTCAGGGGATAGAATATCTTATCAGGATTTTCTTTCCTCAGTCTGTATAGTAGTCCAATCTCAGTCCCAACTATGAATTCTTTCTCAGTAGATGCCTTTGCAAATCTCAACATACCTGATGTACTTGTTACATGGTCAGCCATCTCAAGGACCTCTAATCTGCATTCTGGATGTGCCATAAGAAGTGCTTTTGGATGTTCTTCCCTTGCTTTTATAACATCTTCTGCCCTAACTCTCTCATGTACATGGCAGAAACCATCCCAAGCAATAACCTCTTTTTTAGTATTTTTAGCTGCCCATTGAGAAAGATTTTTGTCAGGTATGCATATTACTCTTTCATCTGGAAGAGATTCGATAACCTTCACAACATTAGCAGATGTGCAGCATATATAACTCTCAGCCTTTACATCTGCTGTTGTATTAACATAGGCAACTACAGGAACACCTTTATATCTATTTTTAATCTCTCTCAAAGTAAATTCCTTTGGAAAGATATAGGGAGGTGGATTATCAAAACCAGGAAATTTTTTTATTTCTGGTCTTGGTGAATCTACTCTTATCATATCAGCCATCGGGCATATTGCATTAAGTTCAGTAGTAAGCACCATCTTGTCAGGAGAGAGGATTGCAGCACTCTCTGCCATGAAAGTGACACCAGCAAAAATGATAATTTCACAGTCTATCGTTGCTGCTGTTCTTGATAGTTCAAGAGAATCACCAACAAAATCAGCAATCTCCTGAACTTCGTCTCTCTGGTAGTTATGGGAAAGGATAATAGCCTTTTTTTGAGTCTTTAATTTGAGAATCTCTTCTTGAAGAGATAGTCTTTCATCAGAATTCATTTAAAATCCAGTAGAGTCTTTTAGCAGCAAACTGGAATTTGTAAAAAGAACGGTGCCGTCTTGAAGTACAATTTTATAAATTTTTTCAGAATTATTCTGACCTGATTCAGATGCTTTTGCAGGCAAAAATGTACTATCGTTATAAAGTGAAAGAACCTTGCGAACATACTCTTTTGTTTCTGAAATCGGCGGAATAAAACCAAATTTTTCGACCCATTTAGGTCCTGCATTATATGCAGCTAATGCAAGGGTCAGATCACCATTAAAACGCTCAAGTAGGTATCTTAAATATTTTACCCCGCCCTCGATATTTTCCTCAGGGTTAAAAGGATTATTAACATTCATTTCCCTCGCAGTAGCTGGCATAAGCTGCATGAGTCCTATAGCTCCTTTTCTTGAGACAGCCCATTCATTCCAATTTGATTCTGTCTTAATAACAGCTTTTACAAGTAAAGGGTCTATATTATATTTTGTAGCTTTTTCATGAACAAGTGTATGATAATTAGTTTTTTCCTGAGAGATTCTTTTTGAAGTGTCTGCTTTAGTTTGATTCGTTATTTCAGTTTTCTCCTTCATGATTAGATCAGCTTTTTTATTAACTGGTGTATCAGTGTAACATGTAATGCCGTTTTCATCTATATATTTATAAATATCTGCATGAGAAATCGAAAAAAGAAATATGATTAAACCAAAAACTATAAAAGCATATTTCATGAACACATGATACCACTAAAAGCATTGCCTGTCAATATTTTCAGGGCTATCAATGAAATAATTTATATAGAGTGATTTTAATCACTGAAAGAAATACATTATTGATTCTTATCTCCATTAGAGATAAAAGGCTGGATGATCTTAACGGGTAATTTGATCGTTCTTTCCATAATCCCCAGCAATCCAGAACCAACACTGGATAGAGGTAGATAATTTACATCAGGATTTACTATATCTCCTTTAACCGTTACAGGTATTGAAATAAGGGAACGACCTGTTATATCCCTCACAATAGGAATCTTCCTCAAGATAAAATCTACTGTTTTTAAAGGTGCAACGAGCAAATTCATATCTATCTTTTTTTCTACAAAATCTATATTACCCTCACATACTATTTCCATTGATGAACCATCAATGATTCCTTCTTGAACAAAGAGTTTACCATCCCTGATCTGACCTTTAAACGACATAGACTGGTATGCAAACCCCTCTTGAGTCACATCAGGTAATTTACCTCTGAAAATTTCTGTAACATTCAATAATGCAAATATTTTTGCAATGGTCCCATACCTATAAATTCTTCCATCCTTTGCTTTAAAATTGATCTTCCCATTAATAGACTTAGCCAGTGCATTTTTTTTGCTATGTGAGCTAATCTCGCCATTCATATCAAATTTGCCTGTGACAAGTCCCTTGTTACCTATACATGTAATGAAAGGTTCTAAAGGCTGATTGCTCGCAGTGATTTTAAAATTTGTCTCAATATTATTCTGAGAAGTCTTGATCTTCCCTGAAATAGGAATATAGCAGATATTAGCCCTTGAGATGGTTGCATCCATAACTCCTCCTGATAGGGATATATCGGCATGCATAGGACTAACCGAAAGCTTTTCAAAAATGAAGTCTTTTGATTTGACGCTTGCTATTATTCGGATAGATTGTTTCCATTCTATCTGCTGCATATCATCTGCTTTTTTATCTAATTCAAATATTCTTTTTAAATTATTCCAATCAAGTCTGTCTGCCAGGACATCCATTTTAATAATAGTACCTTTTTCATTAGAAATTAAACTTCCATCAAATGATAAGGAATTGTCATGCCATATGAGTGAATCTGTATTGAATTTGATACCATTTAAATCTGCATTTAGATATAACTTTCCTATTTTTATAGGATTATCTGACTTCCAGGGAATTGCAATCTTTTCTCCATATATCTTCCCGCTTGAATTAATTCTAAGAGACTTATCGCTCTGTATCTCTGCATGGAAAACTCCTTTAATTAAGCCGGCTGAAATCTCAGAAAGGTTTAATAATTTATCAACTGTCTTTCCTGAAAGCTGACCATCAAAAGTTAAATCTATTTTTTTATCCTGTCTATTAAATGAAAATCTTGCATTGGATGTCTTGTCATTTAAAGAAACTTTTTTGATTGATAATTCTTTTGGAGTTTTATATAAATCAACACTAACATCAGGTCCATCTTTTATCTTCATATTACTCTGAAAAGATAAAACACCTAATTCTTCTTGAACAAGATGAGCATCTGATATAAAAACTGGCTGTGGGAACTTTAGTTCTTTAGGCAGATTCAATGATTTTTTTAACCATTCTAAGACTGATGACCCTGCAGTCCCATTTATTGAAATATCTGCCTTTTGAATACTTTTAAGGTCTGTCTTTAAAAAACCAGAGACTGATAGGGTTGTATTATCTATACTAATAAGTGCTTTAGAAAAAGATATTTTCTGAGGCATTATTTCAAACCTTTTGTCTGTTATTGTCAGAGTATCAGGAAAGAATGGAAAATTAATTTTTAAGTTCTGTAATGCACTAATTATATGAAAGCTCCACTTCTCTGGATTCATAAAAGAACCTTTTATGTTCATGAGTTCTATAAGGGTTGTCCCTTTTAAAGATGTGATATTATCGAATAGATTCTTGATTTGCTTGTATGATGATAGCCAGCTGTATAGTTCTTCAAGATCCAGAAAAGACTTTTCAGATGATATTTCAAAGCTATAAGGTTCATTCAATTTTAAAGTACTGTTAAATCTGTTAAATGAGGAACTTCCCAATATGAAGTTTGCATTTCTTGTAACGATTTTTGAACTGTCGTAAAAAAATCTGCCTTCTTTTAGTTCAACAGGATATGGAATTCTTTTATATCGGGCATGTAGCTTTGCATCAAAAACCTCGAAAGCCACCTGGATTGAATCTATAGTTTCTCCAAGTACAACTCTACCATTAGCATGACCTTTTATCTCGCTTATAAGATTAAACTCTCTTAATAAAGCATCATTTTTTACAATCTGTTTCAATAATGATAATAGTTCAGCGAGATTAATATTCGCGAGGGTATCAAGATGTAATGGTGCATTTTCTCCTTTTAATCCAACTTTTAGAACACCTTCACTCAATCTGGCATTATCTAATTGTGCATATATCTGAGAACCATTCAGTATCCCTTTTGTGATAACACAATCACCATTAACTGATTTAAATGCCAAATCAGGACCGGGAACAAATATATTTCCTTCACGCATGGTTCCCTCAATGTGTATATTTTCTGTCTTTCCAAGGTCATCAAGAGAAACACCTTTTGTATAAAAACTGATTAGCGGAACTCTACCCCCTATAACATATTTAGATACATCACTCACGATTGAAATGTCTGAAGCAATAATCAATGCAGAATTCCTTAATTGATTAACATCAATATCTGTCCCTTTAAGAAATAAATAAATATTTGGGTGCATTTTATTAATTTTTAATGATCCTGTTAGCGTAATATGGGGTTTATCAATTGACAGTTTATCAATAGTTAGCAATGTCTTCTCTTTGGTTATCTCAAGAGATGCTTTAGTTTTATCAATCTTTAAATTTAATCTTTGATTATTTCTCTGCGGGACAATATTAGGTATTGAACCTTCTATATCAGCCTGCAATGTGCCTATCCCTTCTGTTTTGAAGGAGACCCTCAAATTTACAGTAGAGTCTTTAATATAATTAATATCATCGGTCAAAAAGAAACCAATAACCTTATGGATGCCGAAGTTTTTTAGATAAATATTACCTTTGCCTTTAAAATTTTTTGGGTCTAAACGTCCTGAGACGGCAAAATCAGAATCCTCTAAGCGAGCAGTGATTGTATATTTTAGATCCCATGGTGGAAAGCCAATCTGTGCATTGATGTTCTGGAATAATAAATTAGTTTTTTTATTTTTATCCAGATTCAGACTCCCTTTTTTAATTGTAATATCAACACCTGGGGCATTCTCTTTCAGAAAATAAATTGATGATAATAATTTTTTCTCTATATCTGCCAGAGATAATTTTTCTTTTCTTTCAGGGACGCTGATAAGAAAATCTGGGTATTCTGCATTTACTTTAGATATTCTAACTTCACCTGTAAAAAGAGGAAGTATTGCAGGATAAATCTTAATTAAATTAATCTTGCCTTCTGTCTTTTCTTGTGATGAAATCTGCACTTGATGGAGTTTAAAACATGGTCTCGGGAAAAAAGATAACTCGACCTTCTTAATATATATCTTTCCATTGAATGTCTTTGATAGAGACTCAATAATTTTGCTTCTGACAGATTCTGTGTTGATGAATTTTGGAAGTGACAGGCTGAGGGCTAAAATAATAGTTATCAGTACAAATATTATCACACCAGACCAATATATAATCTTTTTTCGTTTTTTCATAAAAAATTATTATAAAAACAGCTTTAATTATAGCTAATTACATGCCTTTTCATAAAATCCTCAACCTGAAAAAGTCATTTAGCCCACTTAATTCATAAATTTATGAGTGAAGCTCCCCGACTTTAGTCGGGGCTTCACTTTCTTTGAAGGGCTATGCCCCTCAAACTCCC
>JBNAVX010000100.1:0-9032 GCA_049700155.1 Thermodesulfovibrionales bacterium | reverse complement strand
GAATTTACCTCGGAGGCTCGATTTTAATCGAGCCGAGAATGAGCGAGAATATTGCGTCTGCCAATTACTTATAAATTTATGAATTAAGTGGGTTAAAAAACTTATTTGGACAAGAAAGACAGCTTATATAATGAGAAGTGTTTCTTGTCAACTTCCTCCTTTTTACACCCAACTTTATAGATAAAAAATAGTACAGTTCCTGGTGCTGCTTAAAAATCCCTTTCACCTCTTATAAACTGTTCAGCAATCATAACATCTTCTTTGCTTCCTATGTAAAGAGGAACACGCTGGTGAAGTTCTTGAGGCTCAACATCAAGTATTCTTTGAAATCCTGTGCTACCGTATCCACCTGCTTGTTCAACTACGAATGACAGTGGATTACATTCACACATGAGGCGCAATTTACCTGTAGGTTTTTTGGGGTCTTTTTTATCAGCAGGATACATAAATATACCACCATGTAATAAGTTGCGATGGAAATCAGCAACAAGAGAACCAATATACCTTCCTGTATAAGGTCTCTTTGTCTCTTTATCAGGTGTCTTAAAATAGTTAACAAGTTTTTTCACCTCATCAGTCCAGTAATTGTAATAACCCTCATTAACACTATATGTTTTTCCTCGAAAAGGTATCTTGATATCTACATGAGATAAAAGAAACTCTCCAATGCTTGGAAAAAGTGTGAAGCCATTAACCCCATTTCCAGTTGTATATACCATCATAGTACTCGAACCATATATAAAATATCCTGCTGCAACCTGTTTTGAACCTTTCTGAAGTATATCTTCTAATGTAGGCTCAGAAGATGGAGGTGTTACTCGCCTGTATATTGAAAAGATAGTGCCAATAGTGACATTTACATCTATATTGGACGACCCATCAAGAGGATCAAAAATAAGGACATAATCTCCTTTTGGAAATTTCTCTGGTATTGTAATGATATCTGGATCTTCTTCTGAAGCCATTGCACATAACTCTCCAGTATGCGCCATACGCTCAATTATTGTCTTATTTGCGAATTCATCTAACTTCTGGACCTGTTCTTCTTGAATATTTTCATGGCCAGCATATCCTAAGATATCAACAAGTCCTGCCTTATTTACTTCACGAGAGATAATCTTAGCGGCTACTATAAGTTCTGATAATAACTTTGTGAATGATCCAGTAGCTTCAGGATGTTGTTTTTGTGTGGTGAGCAAATGTTCAATAACTGTTGTTCCTAATAATGCCATTTTCTACTCTTTTAAAATAAATTTTATGTCATTATATGATAACTTGTTTAACACATATTATCATAAAACTTTTGGCAGATGCAGTATTTGAGTGGATTTAAATTCTTTCGAAGAAAGAATTTACCTCGGAGGCTCGATTTTAATCGAGCCGAGAATGAGAGAGAATACTACATCTGATTTAAGATGATCATCCCTTCAAAAAGAGACTTTCTGGAAATTATAAAAAATGGAAAGATACCGCCTTTATATAAAGAGATACAGTATCTTCATCCTCATATAATATATGAATCTTTTGCCTCTCCTAACAGCTTTCTTCTTGAAAGCATAAAGGGACCAATGAAGATTGCAAGATATTCATTTATTGGATTTGACCCATATGCAATATTCAAAATAAAAAATGGATATATAGAAATTAAATTAAATGGTAAATTAATGAGAGGCAAGAGTAAAAATATCTCTATCAAACCCCTTGCTATTTTAAAAGAACTCCTTACTTCTTATAAACAGTTACCTTATGAATACCTCCCACCTTTTCAGGGAGGTGCTGTAGGATTCCTGAGCTATGACTTTGTCCATTATCTTGAGAAGCTGCCTAAAAACTCTAAAGATGACCTTTTTTTACCTGATGCACATTTTTTCTTTATAGACAAGTTTGTTGCTTTCGATCATCATGAAAAAAAATCCTGGATAATAGTATGTCCCGCTGCAAGATATTTAGAGGAAAAAATAATTGACTGGTCAGAGAAATATAATGAAGCAGAGCATATAATTAATAAAATAATGTCATCAATTAAAAGTCGTCATTCTTTAATTAAAAAAAGAAATCAATTTCTAAGAATAAATAGCAAGATAGAAATTATTCACGAAATGAAAAAAGATGAATATATGGATATTGTTAAAAGAGCCAAAGAATACATAGCAGCAGGAGATATATTCCAAGCAAATCTCTCGCAAAGACTATCAGCTTATATAGGAAATATAAATCGCTGGAATGTTTACCAAACTCTCAGCTCAATAAATCCTGCACCTTTTGCAGCATATATTGACTTTGGAGATTATCAGATTGTAAGTTCATCTCCCGAAAGATTATTAAGAGTAAGGGATAAAATTATAGAGACAAGACCTATTGCAGGGACAAGACCGAGAGGTAAAGATTTTAAAGAAGATGAAATGATGCGAGCAGAATTACTTTTAAATGAAAAGGAAAGGGCTGAGCATATTATGCTGGTTGACCTCGAAAGAAATGACCTTGGAAGGGTATCTGATTACGGGACTGTAAAAGTTGATGAGTTTATGATAACAGAAGATTGTTCTCATGTTATTCATATAGTTTCTAATATTACTGGGAGAATCGCTGAAAGAAAAGACTGTTTCGATGCTATAAAGGCTGCATTTCCGGGAGGTACTATAACTGGTGTTCCAAAGATAAGGTGTATGGAGATTATAGATGAGCTTGAACCAGTTCGGAGAGGACCATATACAGGTTCAATAGGATATATAAGTTTTTCAGGGAATATGGATTTAAATATAATAATTAGGACATTTGTTATAAAAGGTGAAATAGCATATGTGCAGGCGGGTGCAGGCATTGTGGCTGATTCAGATCCTGAAAGAGAATATTATGAAACACTTAAAAAGGCTGAAGCCTTAATAAGGGCTCTGGAGATAGTAGGATAATTATTTGAACCAGAACCACTTCCTTTTGATTTTTATATTTTGGAGATTCTGGATAATATCTTTGACCTGAATAGTTATCTTCTTTTGTTCTGAAATAACCTCTTTTATCAAATTTTCCATTTCCTTTAGAGTTGTAAGAATTTTTTTGATTTCAATTCCGGTAGTTTTAGCATAGGTCTCCTCTTCAATAAAGGGAATAGTATATTTTCCTTTGTCCAGTACTGAAGATTTTTGGACGATAGAATCTAAGCCAGTTTTTAGTGTCTCAATCTTCTCTTCATCAACTTTTTCATCTTTTTTAGATATGTCCTTTTCAACTAATAACGTAGGTGTTAATTCAGCTCCGGTATGCATTATTGTTGGCTCTATAATCATAGAGTCTTCTTCCTTTACGGTAATTGATTCCTTAGCAAAAGAAGACTTAATATTTTGCTTTTTTTCAATTTCATCAATAACCTGGGTTGTTATATTTTGAAATGATTCCTTAACACCTATACCTTCTATCGCAATAGCTTCTATAAATTGATATTTTCCACTTTGATTCAGATCCTTGTTTAATTCATCAACAGAAAGTATATTTGTAAGGTCCCTTTTGTTATACTGAAGCAAAATGGGTATCTTGTCAGGGTCAATATTATGGGTCAAAAGATTCTCTCTCATATTCTTAAAACTTTCAATATTATGCTCTTTCATTTCCTGCTGCGAATCTGCAACGAATACAATAGCATCAGCACCTTTTAAGACAAGCTTCCTTGTTGCATTGTATCTGACTTGTCCTGGAACTGTATAAAGCTGGAAACGAATAGAAAAATCTCTAATTTTTCCCAGGTCAATAGGTAAAAGATCAAAGAAAAGAGTCCTGTCAGTCTCAGTTGGAAGTGAAACAAGTTTACTTTTCTTATCAGAATTAAGAATATAATGAAGATATTGTAGATTTGTTGTCTTTCCACTCAGGCCCGGACCATAATAAACAACCTTAATAGTTATTTCTTTTGTTGTGTAATTAAAAAGTGCCATCTTTATATAAGCGCATAAACTCCGTTTCTTGTTCGATATTTGACCTTATACATTGCCTCATCCGCAAGTCTTAAAAGCTCATCTTTTGATTTTGCATTTTCAGGGCATGATGCAACCCCGAAACTTGCTGTTATTTTTATCTGGTAACCTTCATCTTTCAGAAAAACATTCCTTTCAACCGCTTTTCTTATTCTTTCTGCTACCTGGGCTGCAGCAACAGGAGGTGTATGTGGGAGTATCATCACAAACTCATCTCCTCCATATCTAACGACTATATCTACAATACGCAAATTTTTTATAAGAAGTTGGCCCATCTCAACGAGAACCTTACTCCCAACAAGATGTCCAAATTTATCATTTACATTCTTGAAATAATCTATATCCATAAAGATAAGTGCAACAGATGTCTGATATCTAATAGCACGTTGGACCTCCATCTCTATAGCCCTGTGAAGATATCTCTGATTGAATAATTTTGTCAGATCATCAGTAACGGAAAGTTCTTCAACTTTCTGGTAAAGTAATGTTTTTTCAAGATAAATTGCAGATTTATCTATAAGTTTTATTAGTTCATTCAGGTCTTCCTTTGTAAAGGTCTTTTTATCAGTTTTATTAAACATTTCTAAAACAGCCAAAAGTTTCCCACTACTTCTTACAGGAACACATAAGACTGACTTTATTTTATTTTTTAAATTATATGCTCTATCTACCCTTCTAAGAAAACGTTTGTCTTTTGATACATCATCAACAATAGTAGGGAATCCTTCTTTTGCAACCCATCCTGCAATACCTTCACCAAATTTGATACTTAACTTCTGGGCTTCCCTTACTGATTTATCTGTTTTAATATCAGAGGTGAGTTCTCCTGTCTCTTCATCAACAAGAAAAACAGACCAACCTTCAGCTTTTGTAATCTCTTTTGCCTTTTTCATTATGATGTTAAGTGCATCTTTAAAGTGTTTACATGAAGAAAGATTTTTATTGATTTCTTCATGAAAATTCATCTCCAGTATAAGTTCGCTTTCTCTGAGTAATCTATCAACCGCAGAGTTGAGTTCCTTTTGACCTGGCGATAACAATGAGTAAGCAAATGGTTCTTTTATCAAAAAATTAGGAATCCCATGGGTTTCAGATATTATAATCTTAGGAATATTCCTTGATAATGTTAAAAATTTCTTAAAAATGGTCTTTTTATTTTCTTCTCCATTTATAATAAGTAAGTCTGGTCTTTCTTTTAAACTTGGTAAGACTGTTTCAATGTCTGGAAAACTTTTTATCCAGTGTCCCTTCGATGTAAGGATATCCCTGTATTCTTTTTTTAGGATGGATTTACCGACAAGATATATTTCAGGCATTTATACCACAGCATTTTTTATATTTCTTTCCACTTCCACAAGGGCATGGTTCATTTCTTCCGATTTTTCTTCCTCTTCTTACTGTCTGAACTGTAGTTGTGCCTTCTCCTCTGTTATAATTCATACGTACCTGCTTAACAGGTATTTTCTCTATTCTTTCCTGTTTCTGTACCTGAATCTTGAATAATCTGCTCAAAACCTCTGTTGATATCCTTTCTGTCATTTCAGAAAACATCTCAAAAGCTTCCTTTTTATATTCCACAAGGGGGTCTCTCTGTCCATAACCCCTTAATCCTATGCCTTCCTTTAAATGGTCCATTGCAAGTAGATGGTCTTTCCATTGAGTATCAACTACCTGTAGAAAAATTATCTTTTCAATATATCTAAGCATATCACTTCCAATTTCAGATTCTTTCTTGTCATAAACATCCTTTATTTGTAAAACCAAATCTTCACGAAGCGAATCTGAAGGCACAATATTAGGAGTAAAGGAAAAAACTCCATAAACTGCATCACTGAGACCTTTTAGATCCCATTCTTCTTTGTTTCTTTCTTCATTACAATAAATACTTATCATCTCATCTATAACTTCATCAATCATGCTAAAAATACGTTCTTTGAGGTTTTCCCCCTGTAAAATCTCTTTTCTGAATGAATAAATTTCTTTTCTCTGTTTATTCATCACGTCATCATATTCAAGTAAGTGTTTTCTGATGTCAAAGTTATGTGCCTCCACACGTTTCTGAGCATTCTCTATTGCTTTGGTTACAATCTTATTTTCTATGGGAATATCTTCTTCCATCCCAAGTCTATTCATAAGACCGGATACCTTATCTGAGCCAAAAATTCTCATAAGGTCATCTTCAAGAGATAAATAAAATCTTGACGAGCCAGGGTCTCCTTGCCTGCCAGAACGTCCTCTTAACTGATTATCTATCCTTCTTGCCTCATGTCTTTCAGTACCAATGATATGAAGACCTCCAAGGGATATTACTTTTTCTTTATCCTTTAAGCATATTTCATAAGCTTTTTTGAGTGCCTGCTGAAAATCATCTTCTGTATAATCTTTTTTATCTTTCAAAAATTCTTTTGCCAGTCCCTCTGGGTTTCCGCCAAGAATAATATCTGTACCTCTTCCAGCCATGTTTGTTGCTATGGTAACAGCACCACTCCTTCCAGCCTGGGCAATTATCTCTGCCTCTTTTTCGTGATATTTTGCATTAAGAACAGAATGGGGAATACCTTTTTTCTTTAATAGATTGCTCAGAACTTCTGATTTTTCAATAGATACTGTACCAACAAGTACTGGCTGTCCTTTATTATGTAACTCTTCTATTTCCCTTATCACAGCATTTAATTTAGCCCTTTCTGTCTTATAAACTACATCTGGGAAATCAACTCTTATCATTGGTTCATTTGTTGGTATAACAACAACCTCGAGGTTATAAATTCTTGCAAATTCTTCAGCCTCTGTATCAGCGGTTCCTGTCATACCTGCCAGTTTCTTATACATCCTGAAATAATTCTGAAATGTGATCGTTGCTAGTGTCTGATTTTCACTTTCTATTTTTACACCTTCTTTTGCCTCTACAGCTTGATGGAGACCATCAGACCATCTCCTGCCCGGCATAAGCCTCCCTGTAAACTCGTCAACTATTATAACCTCACCGTCTTTAACTACATAATCAACATCTTTTTTGAAGAGGTTGTGTGCTTTGAGTGCCTGCAATACATGGTGCACAAGCTCTATATTTGCAGGGTCGTATAGATTGCCAACATTAAGAAGCCTTTCGACCTTTAAATTCCCTTCTTCTGTAAGAATAACGGTCTTTGCCTTTTCATCAACAGTATAATCAATACCCTTTTGAAGTTTTGGAATAATCTTATCTACCCTATAATATTTATCAGTAGATTCTTCTGATGGGCCCGATATTATGAGAGGTGTTCTTGCTTCATCAATAAGTATGCTATCCACTTCGTCTACTATTGCATAATTCAATTCTCTTTGGCAGTAATCAGAGATATCATACTTCATATTGTCCCTGAGATAATCAAATCCAAACTCATTATTTGTGCCATAGGTTATATCAGCTAAATAAGCTTCTTTTCTCGAGCACGGTCTCAGAAATTCTAACCTCTTATCTGAAGAGAAATATGAGGGATCATATATGAAGGAGCTATCGTGCTGTATTACTCCCACTGAAAGACCAAGAAAACTATATATAGGTCCCATCCATTGGGCATCTCTTTTTGCAAGATAGTCATTTACTGTTACCACATGAACTCCTTTGCCTTCAAGTGCATTAAGATAAACTGGTAGGGTAGCTACAAGGGTTTTGCCCTCACCTGTCTTCATCTCTGCAATCTTTCCTTCATGAAGAACAATCCCGCCGAGCAACTGGACATCAAAATGTCTCATCTTCAATCTTCGTTTTGATACTTCTCTGACTACAGCAAATGCTTCTGGTAGTAAGTCATTGAGTGTATCGCCTGCCTCGAGTCTTCTCTTGAATCCTTCGGTCTTTTCACGGAGCTGGACATCTGTAAGATTTGTTAGGCTTGATTCATGTGAATTTATCTGTTCTACTATAGGCCAGAGCCTCTTCAGCTCTCTCTCGTTTTTTGTTCCAAAAAACTTCTTTAAAAGAGTTACAACCATAATTAATTATAATATAAATATATCAACAAGATTACATATAAAGTTTAACAACAGTTTGACTTTAGGTGATTTCATTTTCTGTGACACAACTCACAGTATAGCATTTACTGTCTTCCCAGCAGA
Organism: Thermodesulfovibrionales bacterium; assembly: GCA_049700155.1. Taxonomy (GTDB): domain Bacteria; phylum Nitrospirota; class Thermodesulfovibrionia; order Thermodesulfovibrionales; family SM23-35; genus JACAEY01. The sequence continues at coordinate 969 of JBNAVX010000100.1, read as the reverse complement.
ATTTCGGAGCAAATTGTTTTTGCTTTGTTCATAACGTATGAGCCCCGAATCGATCCTGAAATGATTCCGGGACAGGGTTCAGGATGACAAAAAAGACTTTTATTCTGATAAAAAAGTTGTAGGAAATTATCTTACTAAAAAATTTGCCAAATTCCTACAAAAAAATCAGATTAATACTGATAATCTTTTTTGATTTTTAAAGTTAAATTATTAATGTTTACATTAAATTATAAATATAAATAGGAGGAAAAGATGAAAAATTTTATTGTTCATGAGATTGTAACGACCTGTTATACATACCAGGTCTCTGCTAAAAATGAAGATGAAGCCATTGACAGGGTAAAATATAATTTTGACGGCTATATTCCTGAGTACGACATGGTAATGGATATCAAGTATTCTGCAGAAGAAGCTTTTGTTCTACCTTATCAACTTCAGGAATTTTAAAAGTAAAAAAAAATCATTCTTTTGTTTTGAAAACTAATGAGTGTTTATAAGGAACTAAAGTTTATGGTACAATTTTTTCAAATATTTTTAAAAAAAAGGAGGTATATAATGCTATCACAAATCCCTTTAAATCTTGATAAAGTAAAGAAAGAGGACATAGATAAAGAAATTTTAAGGGCAGCTATAATTGCAGAGCTGGATGCAATTAATTTATATGAACAAATGGCAGCTCTTACCCAGGATGATGATATCAGGAAGGTTCTTTTTGATATAGCAAAGGAAGAAAAGACTCATGTCGGTGAGTTCCAGACTATGCTATTAAGATTAGATAAGGAACAGGTAAATGAGTTAGAGGAAGGTAAAAAGGAAGTCGAGGAGATAACAGGTAAAAAGATATAGTATACGTTAGTTAATCAGAGAATATATATTACTCCTGAAAGTCATTCAGAGAAGGGTCATCACTGACAATGATAGTGTAACATGAATTATGCAAATTCAAAAAAGGGTATAATTCTCAATGGT
>JBNAVX010000099.1:0-9154 GCA_049700155.1 Thermodesulfovibrionales bacterium | reverse complement strand
ACAGGGTTACAGAGCACTGGCAGACAGGGGTTCTTACAAGATGGCTTCCATGGCTACTGGAGGCTGAACCTCAGATATTCTGCGAAATAGGACCAGAACTGGCAGAACTAAGAGGGATTAAAAATGGTGATAAGGTAATCGTTGAGTCAGCAAGGGGTAAGTTAGAGGCTACAGCAATTGTGACACCACGTTTAAAACCTTTTATCATCGCAGGTCAGACAGTTCATATGATAGGGCTACCATGGTGCTTCGGATGGTTGCATCCAAAAGATGGTGGTGACAGTTCTAATTTACTTACTCCGACAGTTGGTGACCCTAATACGATGATACCTGAGTCAAAGGCATTTATGGCGAATGTCATGAAAAAAACCAAAGAAACTACTAAAAAGGAAAAGAATGTATAAAGGAGGTGATGTAAATGGCAGGAAAAGGCTTTTTTATAGATACAACAAAGTGTACAGCATGTCGTGGATGTCAGATAGCATGCAAACAATGGAACAGGAATCCAGCAACTAAGACTATGCAGAGAGGAACCCATCAGAATCCAGAAGACCTTTCTTTTGCTACTTTCAAACTTGTAAGGTTCAGTGAACTTGAAGAAGGTGGTAAAGTTAAATGGTATTTCTTTACTGACCAGTGCAGGCACTGCCTTGAGCCTCCATGTATGTATACTGCACAATCTCTTGGTTATAAAAACATCATGAGGGATGAGGCAACAGGTGCAGTGCTTTATGATCCAAAGGTAAAGGTAAAGGCAGCAGATGCGAAGGCTATAAGGGAGTCCTGTCCATGGAATATACCACGATGGGATTCAAAGACAGGTGGGATGGCTAAGTGCACGATGTGTATTGACAGGATTACCAATGGAATGTTGCCTGCATGTGTTAAGACATGTCCTACAGGTGCTATGAACTTTGGAGACAGGGATAAGATGCTTGAGATGGCACAGAAGAGGTTGAAGGAACTGAAGGAAAAATATCCGAAGGCACAGCTCCTGAATGCTGAAATTGTGCGCACAATATTTCTTGTAGTTGATGACCCGCAGAAATATTGGAAACATGCAGCAGAGAATGATATCGGAATAACAAAGATTGCGGCTATTAAGAGAATGGTCAAGCCTTTCATAAAATTATCAAGCTTAGCAAGATAGATACTGTTTAAATTGTTAAGGGGGGTGTTTCGGGGTCTCGAAACAACCCCCCTTATTTCTTTGTTAGACAACTCATAATCTCTCTACATCTATCAATTAGTCAATTGATTGAAAAAGGTACTTTCAGGGTGGTATTCTTAGCTATGAACCTTTCATATTTTCAGAGACCAAGCAGATATATAAATAACGAAATCAATTCCATCCATAAAGAAGCCTATGTGAAGGTTGCTCTTGCATTTCCTGATATCTATGAAGTTGGTATGTCCCATCTCGGTCTCAAGATACTCTATAAGATAATAAATGATATTCCTTTCGCATCTGCTGAAAGGGTCTTCTCTCCATGGATTGACCTTGAAGCAGAGATGAGGGCAAAGGGAATACCCCTTTCATCAATGGAATTCAGCCGTCCTCTAAAAGATTTCGATATCGTTGGTTTCAGCCTTCAGTATGAACTTTCATACACAACTGTTTTGAATATGCTCTATCTTGGAAGGATTCCACTGAGTTCTGATGAAAGGATTAATTCATCAAAGGATCATCCACTTATTCTTGCTGGTGGACCATGTACTGTAAATCCAGGACCCATGTCTTATTTTATTGATGCATTCTTAATCGGAGACGGTGAAGATGCTATAAGAGAGATAATTGATACTTTTTATCATTGGAAAAAGGGTGGAGATAGAAAAAGGGAATCCCTTTTAAAGGCTTTAGCTAAAATAGAGGGAATGTATGTGCCTTATATACACCGTAAAGTTTATAGCATAAATCATCCACATTCATTTAATTCAGTACGAAATACACAGTACGCAGTACATATAAGAAGGCGTATTGTGAGTTCTCTTGATGAGGTCCCTTACCCGGATAGCCCAATTGTCCCTTATACAGCAATCGTCCATGACAGGGTGAATATAGAAGTTTCAAGGGGCTGTTCAAGAGGATGCAGGTTTTGCCAGGCTGGGATTATATACAGGCCGGTACGTGAAAGAAGTCCTGAGAGGGTCTTAAAGATTGCAGAGAATTCCTTGAAGAACACAGGGTACGAAGAGGTCTCTTTCACCTCCCTGAGTGCAGGAGATTATACTTGCCTTTTACAGGTTACAAAGGAATTCAACAGAAGATTTTCAGATAAAAAGATCGCCCTTTCTCTCCCTTCATTAAGGGTCGGTGCAATAAACTGTGAACTCCTAAGAGAGATAAGCTCAGTAAGAAAAACCGGGTTCACTATTGCACCTGAGGCAGGGACAGAGAGGCTGAGAAGGGTTATAAACAAAGACTTCTCTGAAGAAGAATATGAAGAAGCATTAAAGGTGCTCTTTGAAAATGGATGGCATAATTTAAAGCTCTACTTCATGATCGGACTTCCGACTGAAAAAGACGAAGATATAGAAGCAATACCTAAAATGGTTATAAAAGCACTTAGGATTTCAAAAAAATATACAAACAGATTCGTCAATATAAATGTAGGTATTTCACCATTTATTCCAAAACCACATACACCATTTCAGTGGTTTGGACAGGACTCTATAGGTGAACTTAAGAGAAAGAAAGATTATCTTAAAGATATTCTTCTGAATAAGGGTTTTAATATAAAAGACCATGATGAGAAAATGAGTCTTCTGGAGGCTGCCTTATCCCGAGGTAACGAGAGTATATGCATCCTTATTGAGAAGGCTTGGTCTGAAGGATGTTTCCTCGATGCATGGTCAGATGTCTTTGACTTCAAAAAATGGGAAAAGGCGATGGACATTACAGGAATAAACATAGAAGATTTTGCAAGAAGAAAATACAGGATCTCTGATACCCTTCCGTGGGATAATATAAATATCGGTTTAAGCAAAGATTTTCTGTGGAAGGAGAGACAGAGAGCACTCGATGAAATTATTACACCTGACTGCAGGAAGCAATGTCAGGGTTGTGGTATTGGTTGTAAAGACGAACCACAAACTCTGAACTCAAAAAATTCCTTACTCTCCTTCAATTCCTCCTTTAGTAATAATGTAGAGTCCAGTGAAGTCAAAAAAGGGTACAGGGTGTGTATAAAACGATTCAAGCCTGTAAAGATTAGGGTTGAGTTTTCAAAAACTGGTAGACTGATCTACCTTTCACATCTTGAGCTCATATCTGCTCTGCATCGGGCAATCAGAAGGGCGGATTTTCCTTTAGTATATTCAGAAGGTTTCCACCCTCTTCCAAAGATATCCTTCGGACCTCCTCTAAGTGTAGGGATCGGAGGTCTTTGCGAATATTTTGATATGGAAGTAATACCACCTTTTGATATAGTTTTAAACAGGAGAAAATTAAATAGTACTCTGCCTGATGGGATATATATAAAAGATATGGCTGCTATTTCACCTCAAGCAAAATCACTTAACAGCTTTATAACAAGATATAGATATAAAATAAGATGTAAGGATTTATCACATGTTGGATTTTTCCTGTCCAGAAAAGAAGTAATTGTCCAGAGAGAAAAGGGTGTCTTAAATCTCAAGGAGATGGTAGAGGATATAGAAATAATAGATAATAACACTGTATATTTGACAGTGATCGACCTTAAAGTATCTAAGGTAAGGCTTGGTGAACTTCTCCCTAAGATATTCGGGTTCCCGTTAGAGGAGTTAGAGATAATGAGGGTAGCTCTATATGGATGGGATGGAGAGTGGGTAAGGCCCCTTGAAAGGAGATCTCAATGGATAGCGAAATCTTGATTAATGTGACACGTGAAGAAACAAGGGTCGCCCTCCTTGAAGGAGGTCAGGTAGTAGAATTTTATGTTGAAAGAAAACAGGATGCGAGCTTAGTTGGAAATATCTATAAAGGAAAGGTGTTAAAAATCCTTCCAGGAATGCAATCAGCCTTTGTTGATATAGGTCTTGAAAAGGCAGCATTTTTATATATCACTGACATTCGGGCTGATATTGAGGAGTTTGTGCCTCTTGTAGAAGAACGAGAAGACTCCCTTGAGCTGGTCTCAAGAAAAACAAGAACGGATTTCACCATTGAAGACCTTGTGCAGGAAGGGCAGGAGATACTCGTACAGGTATCAAAAGACCCTATAGGAAGCAAGGGCGCGCGTCTTACCTCTTATGTGACACTACCCGGGAGATATCTTGTGCTTATGCCTAATGTAGAACATATAGGCATATCAAGGAGGATATCTGACGAAGCAGAAAGAATCAGACTTAAGACTATTGTAAGCGACATAAGACCAAAAGGCTATGGACTCATTATCAGGACTGCAAGTGAAGGCTCTACAGAAGAGGATATAAAAAGAGACCTCGAGTTTCTTCTCCTTTTATGGGAGACAATCATGAAGAAAAAGGATAAGGTTTCAGCACCTTCCCTTCTTTATAGCGACCTCGATCTTGTTTTCAGGAGTGTCAGAGACCTTATGAGTCCTGATGTAAAAAGGCTTGTGATAGACTCTGAGGAAGAATATGAAAAACTTAAAGATTTTGTTAGAACAAATTTTGAGAAGCTTTTAGACAAAATAGAGCTTTATGAGGGGACAGACCTTATTTTTGATTCATACGGAATAGAGGTTGACCTTGCAAGGGCACTTGGAAGAAAGGTATGGCTTAAGTCAGGTGGTTATATAGTTATTGACCAGACAGAGGCTATGACTGTAATAGATGTAAATACAGGTAAATTTGTCGGGAAGGAAGAACTTGAGGATACTATATTCAGGACAAATCTTGAAGCGGTTAAGGAGATAGCTTATCAGATCAGACTCAGGAATCTTGGAGGAATCATCATAGTTGACTTTATTGATATGGAAAGACCTGAGAACAGGGAGAGAGTATTCAATGCCTTTGTAGAAGCAATGAAGAAAGATAGGGCAAAAAATACAATTTCCCATATATCAGAACTTGGACTTATCCAGATGACGAGGAAAAGAGTTAGAGAAAGTCTGGGTAGAACTTTATGCGAACCATGTCCTTACTGTGAGGGAAAAGGGTTTGTCAAGTCACCCAAGACTCTTTGTTATGAGATATTCAGAAAGATAAAGAAGATCGCAAGAAGCGGCGGCGAAAAAATTGTTGTCACCGCTCATCCTTCAGTCGCTGAGCTCCTGTCTGATGAAGAACGCCCAGGGCTTGAGATGATAGAACACCTGTATAATGTTAAGGTTACTGTAAGGGAGAACCGTAGTCTACACCAAGAAAATTATGAGGTTTCGGTGTTGTGAACTTAAATCAAAAATCAATGCTCAAAACTTAAAATTCAAAACTTAGGAATATTTTTGATGTTTTATGGATATTAAATTTGCTAAACTGATTGAGATCCTTAAAGGTATGCATAGTGCTATCCTTGCTTACTCAGGTGGTGTTGATAGCACATTTCTCCTTAAAGCACTCGAGATATCAGGAATTAGGGCACTGGCTGTTACTTCTGCTTCTGATAAGACTCCATTTAACGATTTACTTATAGCAAAAAAAATGGCTGCTGAGACTGGAATAGAGCATAGAACGATAGAGACAGAAGAACTTCTGATAGAGGAGTTTGTTAAGAATTCACCCGATAGATGTTTCTTCTGTAAGGATGAGCTTTTTAAGAGACTGACTGAGATTGCAGTAACTGAAGGATATAATTTTTTACTTGACGGGAGCAATTTAGATGATACACTTGATTATAGACCCGGCAGAGATGCAGCAAAAAAATATAATGTCAGGAGTCCTTTAATAGAAGCTGGTTTTACAAAGAGAGAGATCAGGGAAAAATCAAGGCAACTCGGACTTCCCACCTGGGATAAACCGTCTTCTCCCTGTCTTTCATCAAGGTTTCCTTATGGACAGAGGATTACAAGAGAAGCCTTAAAAAGGATTGAAAAGGCAGAAGATTTTCTTAAAAGAATAGGGTTTAAAGAGGTACGTGTAAGAGACCACGATTCTGTTGCAAGGATAGAGGTTGGAGATGAAGAAATAAATCTGGTTCTAAATCCAGAAATAAGGAAAATTATTTCTGATAGATTGAGATCACTTGGTTACAAGTTTATTTCCCTTGACCTTGATGGTTATAAAATGGGAAGCATGAACAGATCGAGGGATAATGAGAATTATTAACATCATAATTGCCTTCATCTTGTTAGTTGGCTTATCTTCATGTTCAGGGAAACCAGCAGTCAAGCGAGAAGAGTCTTTTGACCCTGAAAAGGCATTTGAAAAAGCCAATAAAGAGATGGAGAAAAGATATTATGAAGAGGCAAGAGCTGCTTTTCAGGAGATTAAAAGTAGAGATACCTCAAGAAAATATGCTCCTCTTGCCCAGCTTAAGATAGCAGATTCTTATGTGCAGGAAGGAGAACCAGAGCTTGCTATTGGTGAATACAGGAAGTTTCTTGAGGAATATCCAGAACATAAATATGCAGTATATGCACAGTATCAAATTGCCTCAATATATTTTGATCAGATAGAGGGACCTGAAAGAGGATATAGTGGAGCTGCAAAGGCATTAGAAGAATTCGAAAAATTTAAAAAAATGTTCCCGAGAAACCCGTATAAAGATGTGGTTGAGCTCAAAATAGAAAAATGCAAGAACATAATAGCGGATTATAACTTCCTTGTTGGAGAATACTACTACAAGAAAGGTTCTTTTAATGCATCAATAAACAGGTTTGAAGAATTATTGAAGACTTATCCTGAGTATAAAAGAGAAGCAGAGGTACTTTACTATCTTGGTATGGCATATAAAAACCTCGGTCAAAAAGATAAGGCTCTGGAATATCTTAATCGTCTTAAAGAGAAATACCCGAATAACAAACTCACATCAGATGCAAAAAAAGAAATTTCTCCTGTCAAACCCCAAAAGTGAAGCGTAAAACTTATTATCCTGTATTTCTTAATTTAGAAGGCAAAAACATTATAGTCGTTGGTGGAGGAAGGGTTGCAGAAAGGAAGGTCCTGTCTCTTATAAAGACAGGGGCAGATATAACTGTCATAAGTCCCCAGATTACCAGAAGACTCGAGAGGGAGGTTATAAAGGGCAAAATAAAACATGTCCCAAGAGAATATAATAAAAAGAGTGATATCAAAAATGCCTTCCTTACTATTGCTGCAACAGATTCAAAAGAGATAAACAGGAAAGTTTCACAAGATGCCTGCTGTCTAATAAATGTTGTTGATTCACCACATTTATGTAATTTCATAGTCCCCTCTATTGTAAAGAGGGGACATCTCACCATCGCTGTCTCAACCAATGGCATAAGCCCTGCCCTTTCAAAGACAATCAGGAAAGAACTCCAAAGATTTTATAAACCAGCATTTTCAGGATACCTCAGGTTATTAGAAAAAATTCGTAAAAATGCGATAGAAAAGATAAAAGACAGAAGAAAGAGGAGCAGATTGTTGAAAAGTATCGCCTCAGAAAGGATCATAAAGACTCTAAGAAAAAAAGGCTTAAAGGAAGTTAGAAAAACATTAAACTCCTTACACATATCTCCAAAATAAGTTTTTGACATCACAGTGCAAATAGATTTTTTCAACCTTGAGCAGATTTGAATTCTTTTAAAGAAATAATTTACCTCGGAGGCTCGATTTTAATCGAGCCGAGAATGAGCGAGAACACTGCATCTGACAATTACTTATAATTCTGTCAAAGAAAAAGTAATGCTTACACAGGTAACATTTGAATTTAATAATAAACCATGATAAGATAACACGTCCTTTTCTACGGAATTTTAATATGGCGGAAATTATCCCCTTCAAGGGAATTCTTTACAATACAGATAAAGTTTCTATAGAGGATGTTCTATCTCCTCCATATGATATTATTACGCATGAATATAGAGAGGAGCTATACAGAAGAAGTCCATATAATATTGTCAGGATAGACTTGGGTAAGGAGTTTCATAATGATAGTGAGGAGGACAACAAATACACAAGAGCAAAGAAATATCTTGAGGAGTGGTTAAAAGAAGGGATACTAATCATAGATAAAAGACCATCATTTTATGCTTACAGCATGTCCTATAATATAGACGGAAAAGAAAAGAATCTTATCGGATTTCTTGCCCTTGTGATGCTTGAGGAGTTTAACAAGGGAAAGATCCATCCACATGAGTGCACATATTCCAAACCAAAACAGGACAGGTTAAATCTTCTCAGGATATGTGAGGCAAATACAAGTCCTATATTTTCACTTTATAAAAGTTCAGGTACAGATATATCCTCAATTCTTTCTGAGATTAAGACGACAAGACCTATATTTCAAGCAAGAGATTCTGCTGGAGCTATACACAGACTCTGGCAGATTGCTGAAGAAACAGATTTAGAGAAGATAAAAAGAGAGATTAAAGATAAGGATATCTTTATTGCAGATGGACACCACAGGTATGAGACAGCCCTTGAGTTCCAGAAAGAGATGAGAATGAAAAAGTTAAATCTTTCAGGTGATGAGCCTTTTAATTATGTGATGATGTTTCTTGCAAATATGCATGATAATGGTATCACGATACTTCCTACTCACAGATTGCTGAAAAAAGTCCCATCGAATGCAAAAGAAAAGTTATCCAAGTATTTTGATATTGAAACTATTTATTCAGACTTTGATATTATAAAAAGATTATCAGGTAGAAAATGCACATTTGGTTTCTACCAGAATATTGATGATGGTTGGTATCTCCTTAAATGTAAGGAGAACGCCCTATCTGAGATACAACCTTCCCTCAGGCAAATAGATGTATTTGTATTGCATGAACTGATTTTAAAGAATATACTGGATATATCAGACATAGATTATGAAATGGATACTAAAAAGGTCATTGAGAGGGTGAGGAGCGGAGAGTATTCTGCTGCATTTTTTTTAAATCCAACAAGTGTAGAAGATGTAGAAAAGGCAGCATCTATCTCTGTGAGGATGCCCCCAAAGTCCACATATTTTTATCCTAAGCTCTTAACAGGCATTGTTATAAATAGCTTTAAAATGAATAACCCTGTCCATGTAAGATAGGGTTAGGTAATGTCAAAAGTTTTATGAAAAAAGAAATAAAATATGAAAACACAATGAGTA
>JBNAVX010000098.1:0-9159 GCA_049700155.1 Thermodesulfovibrionales bacterium | reverse complement strand
CCCAGACTTTAGTCGGGGAGCTTCACTCATAAATTTATGAATTAAGTGGGTTAGACAAGTTTGTTCCAAATCTAAAGCATAATGACAATTTACGATATAAAAGATAATTAGAAAAAAACATACCTTTATAATATAATACTGCATACTTAGTCTTTAATCTCAGGAGGGTATAATGGTCAAAATTTATTATGATAGGGATGCAGACAAAAAATTTCTAAAAAACAAAAAAATAGCAATAATCGGTTATGGCAGTCAGGGACATGCACATGCTAATAACCTCAAAGAAAGCGGGATGAATGTAATTGTTGGTGAAGTAAAAGGAGCTAACTGGGAAAAGGCTGTAAAGGCTGGCTTTGATGTCGTTACTGCTTCCGAGGCAGCGAAAGGGGCTGATTTAATTATGATGCTCGTTCCTGACGAATACATGGCAGACATATACAGAACAGAAATAGGACCAAATATTAAAAAAGGTTGTTATCTCGGTTTTGCTCACGGTTTTAATATACATTTCGGTCAGATAGTTCCTCCAGCAGACATTAATGTATTCATGGTTGCCCCAAAAGGACCCGGACATCTTGTCAGGTCAGAATATCTTAAAGGTAGTGGAGTCCCCTGCCTTATTGCAATTCATCAGGATCCATCAAAAGATACAAAAGATATTGCCCTTGCCTATGCATCTGCGATTGGTTGTGCGAGGGCTGGAGCAATAGAGACTACTTTTAGAGAAGAGACAGAAACTGATCTATTTGGTGAACAGGTTGTTCTATGTGGCGGACTGACCTCTTTAATAATCGCAGGTTTTGAGACACTTGTTGAAGCAGGATACTCTCCTGAAATGGCTTATTTTGAGTGTCTCCATGAAGTCAAATTGATCGTTGATCTTATATATGAAGGTGGAATATCTACCATGCGATATTCTATAAGTAACACTGCACAGTATGGAGACCTTACAAGAGGACCAAGAATCATAACAGAAGAAACAAAAAAGGAAATGAGAAAGATACTTGAGGAGATACAGTCAGGTCAGTTTGCAAAGGAATGGATCCTTGAGTGCAAAGCAAATAAACCAGTATTTAATGCCCTTACAAGAAAAGGCGAAGAACATCCAATAGAGAAAGTCGGAGCAAAACTCAGGGCTATGATGCCATGGCTTAAAAAAGAAAAACTCGTGGATAAGACAAAGGCATAAAAAGTATCAAGTGCTCAAAATAGCTCCTGATGGATATCCATTTATAATACTATTTGCCATTATTTCAGTACTTATTTATATCTTTGCAAGACCATGGTTAGCCATTTTTCCCTTAATCATAACTCTTTTCATGTGTTTTTTCTTTAGAGACCCTGATAGAAATATTCCAACAGATGAAGGTATTTTTGTGTCTCCTGCTGATGGCAAAGTGATACTTGTAAGAGATATATATGAGAAAGATTATCTGAAGAAGGAATCAAAGGAGATAAGTATATTCATGTCTATTTTTGATGTGCATGTTAATCGTTCTCCATGTGATGGAAAAGTTTCTTTTATAAAGCATTCATCAGGAAAGTTCTTTATTGCACATAAAGATATTGCTTCATTGAAGAACGAGAATACCCTGATGGTAATAGAAGGAAAATATGGGAAAATTCTTGTCAGACAGGTTGCTGGTTTTATAGCAAGAAGGATTGTCTGCAGGGTAAAAATTGGGGATGAGATAAGACGAGGAGAAAGGTATGGAATGATAAAATTTGGATCAAGGCTTGATGTATATCTGCCCAAAGATGCAAAAATAAAGGTCAGGGTTGGAGATAAGGTAAGGGCTGGAGAGACAATTTTAGGTGAAATATAACTCAAAATGAAAAAAGGTGTATATCTTTTACCAAATACACTTACAATATGCGGAATGTTTTTTGGTTTTTACTCTATCCTTGCTGCAATTAAGGGAAATTATCTACATGCAGCATGGGCAATATTGATATCTAATATCTTTGATGGGCTTGATGGTTGGGTTGCCCGGCTTACACACAGTACCACAAAGTTTGGTATTGAGCTTGATTCACTTTCAGACCTTGTAGCCTTTGGTGTTGCTCCTGCAGTAATGATTTATAAATGGGCACTTATGCCTTTTGGAAGAATTGGATGGGCAACTGCATTTCTATTTATGGTCTGTGGTGCTCTCAGACTCGCACGATATAATGTCCAGATGGGCTCAACAGAGTCAAAAGCCTTCACTGGAATGCCTATTCCAGGAGCTGCTGCAGTAATAGCAACCCTTGTGATCTTCTATTATGAGATATGGGAACTAAAGCCAGAAAAAAATTATTTAATCTTATTTCTTACGATATTTCTTTCAATATTGATGGTTAGCACTCTAAGATTTCACGGAGCAAAGGAATTAAACCTTTCAAAAAGAAAACCCTTTAGTATCTTGGTCGCGATAGTGATTATTTTTACTCTTATTGTTGTCCATCCCCCCATCGCCCTATTTTTGTTCGCCATGGCTTATTTGATTGGTGGTATAATTGAGAATGTGATACTTTATTACAGAAAAAGAAAACAGATAAGTAAAACAGGAGTTACACGATGAGAATGATAAAGATCTTTGATACAACACTCCGTGATGGTGAGCAATCACCAGGTGCATCTATGAATGTCAAAGAAAAATTGACCCTTGCAAAACAACTTGCCCGTCTGGGTGTTGATGTTATTGAAGCTGGTTTTGCTATCAGCTCGCCTGGTGATTTTGAGGCAATAAAGACTATTGGAGGTGAAGTTGAAGGACCGATTATATGCAGTCTTGCCAGGGCAAAAGAACAGGACATTAAAAGGGCATGGGAAGCTTTAAGTAATGCCCCCAAGAGGAGAATCCATACCTTCCACTCTACTTCAGACATACATCTTAAATATCAATTCAGGATAAGCAGGGAGGAGGCGCTAAAGAGGTCTGTTGAAATGGTTAAACTTGCAAAGAGTTTTGTTGAAGATGTTGAGTTTTCACCAATGGATGCAACAAGGACTGATATTTCTTATCTCTGTGAGGTTATAGAGGCGGTCATAGATGCTGGGGCTTTAACAGTAAATATACCAGATACAGTTGGCTATACCATTCCAACTGAATTCGGGGAGATGATAAAAACTATCCATGAGAGAGTTAAGAATATCAATAAAGCTATTATCTCAGTCCACTGTCATAATGACCTCGGTCTTGCTGTAGCAAATTCACTCATTGCAATCCTGAATGGTGCTGGACAGGTTGAATGCACAATCAATGGTATAGGGGAGCGTGCAGGGAATTGCTCATTAGAAGAGGTAGTAATGTCTCTCAGAACACGCCGGGACATCTTTAATGCTGATACAAAAATAAATACTGAAGAGATAATGCGAACAAGCAGACTTGTTACCAAAATAACAGGAATTTCTGTTCAACCTAACAAGGCAATTGTAGGGGCAAATGCATTTGCTCACGAATCTGGCATCCACCAGGATGGACTTTTAAAAGAGAAGACAACTTATGAGATTATCAGACCTGAGAGCATTGGACTGACTTCCACAAGGCTTGTCCTTGGTAAACACTCTGGAAGACATGCCTTCAAAACAAGACTTAAAGAACTCGGTTATGTCCTTTCGGATGATGAACTTAATAAAGTGTTCGAAAGATTCAAGAGACTTGCTGACCAGAAGAAAGACATCTTTGATGAGGATATCGAGGCATTGATTACTGAAGATGTAGCAAAGGTTCCTGAGATATATAGCCTTGTTGACCTGAATATCGTGAGTGGTTTAAAAAAGAAGCCTACAGCAACAGTCACTCTCAAAATAGGTGGGAAAAAGGTCAAAAAAATGAAATATGGTGATGGTCCTGTTGACGCAACATATAAAGCGATTGCATCAATAACAGATACAAAGAGCAACCTCCTGAAATTTGAAGTAAAAAGTATTACAGGGGGTACAGACGCCCTCGGAGAAGTGCTGGTTACACTTGAAGAAGGTGGCAGGACAGTTAGAGGACACGGTGCTGATACTGATATAATAGTTGCATCTGCAAAGGCTTATATCAATGCATTGAATAAACTGGAAGCGAGAAAAAAAGTATAAAATGAATCTCACCAAAAATGCCCTTGAGGTTCTCAGGCAAAGGTATCTCCTGAAAAACGAGGAAGGGAAAGTAATAGAAACCCCTGAAGAGATGTTCAGGCGTGTAGCAAAGGCTATCGCCTCAGCAGAGAGCTTATACGGTAATAGCCCAGAGGAATGGGAAGAAAAATTCTTTATTCTTATGAGCGATCTCCATTTTCTTCCTAACTCCCCTACCCTGATGAATGCAGGAAAAGATATAGGTCAACTTGCTGCCTGTTTTGTATTGCCTGTTGAGGATTCTATGAAATCTATCTTTGATACCTTAAAAAATGCTGCTTTAATCTTGCAGAGTGGTGGAGGAACAGGATTTTCTTTTTCTAAATTGAGGCCTAAGTCTGATATTGTTCGTTCTACAGGAGGGATAGCAAGCGGACCTGTAACCTTTATGAGGATTTATAACACAGCTACTGAGGTGATAAAACAGGGAGGGGCAAGACGTGGTGCTAATATGGGAATACTACGAGTTGACCATCCGGATATCCTCGACTTTATAAGAATAAAAAAAACACGCACCGAATTAACCAATTTTAATATCTCTGTCTCTATAACAGATGCCTTTATGGAGGCTCTGAAAAAAGATGAAGAATATGAACTCATCAATCCAAGGAGTAAAATCCCAGTTAAAAAAATAAAAGCAAAAATAGTATTTGATGCAATTGTAGAGAGTGCATGGGAGACAGGTGATCCAGGCATTATCTTTATAGATAGAATCAATAAAGCTAATCCCACACCTCATATAGGAACTATTGAGTCAACCAACCCATGTGGAGAACAACCATTGCTTCCTTATGAGGCTTGTGTCCTGGGTTCAATAAATCTATCAAAATATGTGAGAAATTCCATTTTAAAAGATGAAACTTTTGAATTCAGAGATTTCAGAGAAGACATTGATATTGACCATCTATCAGATGATATTAAAACAGCAGTCAGATTTCTTGACGATGCTATAGATGTAAATAAATATCCTATTCCTGAAATAGAGAAGATGCATAAAGGTAATAGGAAAATAGGACTCGGAGTTATGGGCTGGGCTGACACACTAATATTACTCGGTATTCCATATAACCATAAAAGGGCTTTCAGACTTGCAAGTGAACTTATGAAATTTATAAGAGATACAACACGAGAAGCATCGGTTGAACTCGCTAAATCAAGAGGTGTTTTCCCAAACTTCAAAGGTTCAATATATGACTCTCCTGATATGCCCAGAGTAAGAAATGCTACAACCACAACAATAGCACCCACAGGAACACTTTCAATCATTGCAGATTGCTCAAGTGGTATAGAGCCCATATTTGCTCTTGCATACAAGAGATTAATAATGGATACAGAATTTGAAGAGATTAACAAGTACTTTTTTGAGATAGCTAAAGAAAGAGGTTTTTATAGTGAAGATTTAAAAAAGGAGGTCATAGAAAAAGGTAATCTTAAAGGAATAAAAGAGGTTCCTAAGGACATAAAAAAGGTATTTAAAACAGCACATGAAATTCCACCAGAAGACCACATTGAAATGCAGGCACGTTTTCAGGAGTTTACAGATAATGCAGTCTCAAAGACTATCAATATGCCTCACAGGGCTAAAAAAGAAGACGTTGCAAGAGCCTTCCTTCTTGCATATGAAAAAAACTGTAAAGGTATAACTATCTTCAGATATGGAACTGCCAAGAAAGGAACGTTAGTAAAGTTTGCAGATATTGATTGAGCATGAAAAAAGCTAATTAATTATCGGTTATCTTTATCTCTTCTATTAAACTTATCACCTTCTCTTTTATCTCATCCCTAGCTCGTCTGAACTCATTCATTATCTCCTCTTCTGTCCCGATTGTCCCAACAGGGTCTTTAATAGGCCAGTGAATCCTCTTTATATTCGGGGGTGTCCATGGACAAGTCTCTTCAGCATTTCCACATAGTGTTATAACAATGTCCATCTTTCTAAGTAGCTCTTCATCTATCTCTTTAGACCTTTGTTTTGATATGTCTATACCTATTTCTTTCATGACAGCTATTGCCCTTTTATGAACTCCTGCAGACATAAGACCAGCACTATATACTTCAATTAATCCCTTGCCAAATTCTCTTGCAAATCCTTCAGCCATCTGACTTCTACAAGAATTTGCAGTACATAAAAACATAATTTTTTTCATAAATTTAAAAGCACATGCCTTATTAGCTTCCTTTAAGATTATTGACAGCTATTTCCTGAGGTTGGGCAGACACTAACATTTTTTAAATTAACTTTCTATTTTAAATACCTTACTTTTAGGAATCTTATGTAAAATGTCATTAAATGCTAACTCTAAACTCTTTTGGTCTTTTGATTCCACTGTCACCATAACATAGTAATCTTTATTACCTACTACAGGATAAGAGCCTATCTTGACATTTTTATGTTTCTTTACCATCTCGTTCAGATGGGGAGCTATCTGTGATTCATATTCCTTGATATAGACCTTCTTAAGAAGAAAAGGCTTTTCATCAAATAATTTCTCGATTACAAAAAATTTTTTTTCGAGAAACTCTGGGATCCCTGGTAGGATAAATACATTTTTAAAAAGTATAATGGGAAATCTGATGGCTCCATTCTCAATTAATTCAGCTCCCTCTGGAACTCCAGCAACCTTGAGTTGTTCAGATGTTAAACGCCTTCCAAATCTTTTATAAAGAAATTTTTTAATGAACTCATTTAAGACGATCTTTACATTAAATGCCTTAGCAATACCTTCAATAGTGACATCGTCATGTGTTGGTCCTATCCCTCCTGATGTAAAGACATAATCAAACCTTTCAGAAAATTCTTTTACTTCTTTTGCTATTTCATTAACATCATCTGGTATTACAGAAATTCTTCTGACATCAATACCATGAAGTCTCAATTCCCTTGCCATAAACTGAGAATTTGAGTCCTGAATCTTTCCCGAGAGAATCTCATCTCCTATGATTATTATCCCTGCTGTCTTTGCCATAGATTATTTTAAAATTTCTATCCTGACTTTTATAGATTTTCCAAGTTTTTTCAGTTCTTCATAATCGTCAAGCAACCTCCCAACTGGATTAACTGGTGAAACTGCCTTCGGTTCATTTCCTTCACTCACAGGAGTCGGACCAAAGAATATGCATAGGGCATTGCCAGTGGGCCAGACAGCCAGCTCTCCTACCTCCATAATATCCCGTGCATCTGAAGAAAGTTCTACTTTAATACCACAATCTCCATAATATTCATCTCCCCATCTTGACATATTGAATTCAAGAGGTAGAAGCGAAATTAATTTCCTGGCAGAAGGTGATTCATTCAGTTCAGCGGATAACTCTAAAGTGCCGATTATAAGTTTTATCTTTGTAGGCATGAAAACTACTTTTCTTTAATTAGAGCATAATTTGCCATCTCTGTATTTGCTACTACTGAGAACCCTTTTTTTGATATGGCTATAATACCTACCTTGATTTCAGGTGGAAACATCTCAATACCTTTTCTACATGCTTCTTTGATATCTTCTCCTCTGGATATCATATCATACACATTCTTTGTAAGCATCCTCCTGATGATTTCCTCACCTGCTCCTGTAGCAGCAACTGCACCATAAGGTCCAGCATAAAACCCGCAACCTATCATAGCGCTGTCCCCTACCCTGCCTAAAAGCATGGGTGAAAAGCCCCCTGTAGAATTAGCTACTGCAAAAACCCCATTTTTATCTATTGCAACAGCTCCAATCGTATCACAGAAGGTCTCTCTATAAGGAAGATTTTCAAAATTCCACAGAGACTCTATATCATAACCTTCCCATATCGGTGATATCTTGGCTAACTCGCCCTGTTTAATCAATTGTTTCAGTTTTCTATATCTTTCAAGAGCATACTGTGAAACAGAATAAAAAGGTTCAAAACCCTTTCTTCTTGCAAATGCAGTCGCTCCTTCTCCTGATAAAGCAACATGGGGAGTATCCATAACAGCTCTTGCCACCAAAACAGGGTTTTTGACGTTTCTTATTGTCATAACTATTCCTACATTACCTTCTGAATCCATAACAGATGCATCCATTTCAATCGTCTTTCCATCAAGGCGTAAAGCTGAACCACTGCCTGCATTAAACCTCCCATCATCTTCTAAGATGCGTGCTGCCTCAGTTACAGCATCCAAAGAGTCATTACCTTTTTCAAGAAGATGAAAAGCTGCCTCACATGCCTTCCTGCATCCATCAGAGAATTGAGAAGGAGAACCCGCTCCACCATGTACTATCACACCATAAAGGATCATTACTACATCAGTTCCCCTTTTATTAAATCCCCTTTCCCGCAATTATAACTTCGTCAAAAAATACATGTATGAAGATACTGTCTGTTTGAAGAGTTGCATAATCGAATGTATCTTTGAAATTATCTCCACATCCCTTTTGGTATATCATTTATATCAACTACATGTAAATGAACTTTCTCGTCTTTTGGAATAGTCTCGAATATAGTCTCTGCAGCTTCTTTTAAATAATTCAATTTATCAGTTACCAGTACAAGGCGGAACCTGTTAAAATTCAATTTATCTCTTTCTTCTTTCCCAGCTTTAACAAGAAAAGGAATGATACTTTTTAGAGAACTTTTATCATCTATTTCTACAATATATAAAAGGAGTCTATTACCAATATTTATCTTATTTTTTAAGACAATCTCATCTAATCTGATATCTGACTGGCAGTCTATATATTCAAATACCTTTTCTGGACAGCCACAACCAAGAGTTTGCTGGACAAAGGTCTTTATCGCATCTTTATTAAAAATCACAGAATAATTATACCAAATCCTTTTATCACCTCTACTATAATATCACCCTGAACTTTCTTCAAGGTCTC
This sequence comes from Thermodesulfovibrionales bacterium, assembly GCA_049700155.1. Lineage (GTDB taxonomy): Bacteria > Nitrospirota > Thermodesulfovibrionia > Thermodesulfovibrionales > SM23-35 > JACAEY01. The sequence continues at coordinate 207 of JBNAVX010000098.1, read as the reverse complement.
AGACCAGAATCGGATTCTATTTAACTCCATTGCTGTCCAAAATAATCTAAATTCATAAAACAAACCTGCATAACATAAGGTATTTAGTCAAAATTCATGCATTTTTAAAAAGAGGTTGCCTTTATAACACACCCCTTAATCCCCTCTTAACCCCTTTCCCCTCTAAAAAGAGGGGTGTAGGGGTGTGTAAAAAAAGGGTATGTAGGT
>JBNAVX010000097.1:0-9455 GCA_049700155.1 Thermodesulfovibrionales bacterium | reverse complement strand
TGAAGCCCAGACTTTAGTCGGGGAGCTTCACTCATAAATTTATGAATTAAGTGGTCTAATAATGATATTGAAAAAGGTATTAAAACTGAACAGGTTCCTTTCTTTTATTTAATAATCTCGGCAGTAAAGGTATATAATTCTGCCTCCTTCCATGCATCTTTTGGCAGTCCAGCTTTCAAACAAACCTGCTCAAGAAACTCTTCTCTATTCCATCCAAATTCTGTTGCAACCTGAGGTAAAAGAAGTCCACTATGCATTCCTTTAATTATATAAAGACCATGCTTCCCTATCTGGATATTTTTTATATCTTTTAAAAGTATAAAAGGAGAGAGGATAGATATCTCTACCTCCATATCTTTCAGTTCTTCCTTGGTCATCGGAGGGAACCTCGGGTCACTTGAACATGCAGCAATAGCATTTTTTATTATTGATTGATAAAGAGGCATGACAGCATGGATATGACCGATGCAACCCCTTAATGACCCATGCTCCTTGATCGTGACAAAAACAGCACCATCTGTCTTAAATTTAGGGTCTTTTACTTCTATTTCAGTTTCCCTTTTGTTTATCACATAATCAGTTATAGCTTTTTTAGCAATATCAATTAACTCCCTTTTTTCTTCATCAGTGTATGGACTACTGAAAAGACCTATTGAGGCATAACCGACCACCCTTTCTTTCTCTCCTGTAACATCACCTGAATTTGCCTGTTTAAATAAAACACCAAGGTTTGCTCCAGACCTCTTTGCAACCTCCATCGCGATCAGGACAGGAATTGCTCCACACATCTCAGATCTTCCACTCCTAATTAGTTCTACTGTATCTTTTATAGAAATTCTCTCTATCGCAGATATAAGTTTACCATCCATTTCTTTTGCGACATTATAGCTATAATAATGTGATAGGTCGGTACTCGCTACAATTAAAGTCTTTTCATCTAAAATCTCTGTTAATCTTGTTATCAGATGTTCAAAAGTCTTTTCTGTTGGTGATCCAATAAGTATTGGGACTATGGTAAATTCTTTGAGAACGATCTGTAAAAAAGGCAATTGCACTTCCAGCGAATGTTCTCCATCATATACTTCAGGAGAGAATTTTATATACGCATATTCATCCAATAAACTCTCTGCAAGTCCTTCATTTATCTTTACTTCACCAAGTGGTGTCTTAAAACTGCCCTTAGTATAAACAGAAGCACCTTTAAGAGCAGTACGGTGACTTGGTCCGAGGAGTATAACTTTATTAATATCACTTCCCTGAATCTGTTTATATCCATATGCTGCAACCTGACCAGAATATATGTAGCCAGCGTGAGGTGAGACTAATGCCAAGAGTCTGCCATAAACTTTACCCTTTTCTACTTTTGAAAGAAAATCTTCAATAGATTTTTTTAATACATCTCTATCAGATGGATAGAATGTCCCTGCTACTGCAGGTTCTTTTACACTCTCAGCTCCGCATCCAGGAGAAAAAATAAAGAATAATAAACAAAGAAATAATACCAGACGTTGAATACTAATTATTTTTGTTCTCAATCTAATCTTCTCCAGAACATAGCTTCTCTTGGCTTCTCTTCTGCCTTTACTTTTTTTCGAAATAGGTGAAGTGCCCAGCCTATTAAAAATAATCTGAAGAATTCCCTTCTTGTAAACATGTCTCCTCCTATCTTAATCTAACTCCATACTCCTGCAATAGAAGTGCTGCAGAACTTGCACTTTCCATTTACTATATTATTCTGTTTGATAAAATATCCTATCCTTTCTATGAGCATTTTTTTACACTTAGGGCAGTATGTATTTTCACCTTCATGCCTTATATTACCAATATATACAAACCTCAAACCCACATCCATCGCGGTCTTTCTTGCATCTGTAAGAGTCTCAATGGGGGTAGGAGGAAGATTATTCAGTTTATAATGCGGTATAAATCTCGAAAAATGTAAAGGTACATCAGTGCCGAGGAACTTCAGTATCCACCTGCACATTTCTTTAATAATCTTCATATCATCATTAAGTGTTGGAATAACAAGATTTGTTATCTCAAGCCATACACCTTCCTGTTTAAGAACAATAAGGGAATTTAAAACAGGCTTAAGGCTTCCATTACATATCCTGTTGTAAAAATCTTCTGTAAAACCCTTCAGATCAATATTTGCAGCATCCATATACCTTGATAATTTTCTTAAAGGTTTTTCATTAATGTAACCACAGGAATGCATTGTATTCTTAATACCATATTTTTTAGCAATGACTGCGGTATCGTACATGTATTCATAAAATACAGTGGGCTCTGTATATGTGTAACTAATTGACCTGCATTCATAAAAGATCGCCTTCCTCACAACTTCATCAGGAGGGAGGTCATATGTATCAGTATCTTCAGGTCTTGCCTGAGATATCTGCCAGTTCTGACAGAACTTACAGCTCAGTACACATCCTGCAGTCGCTATTGAAAATGCAGTAGTTCCTGGAAGGAAATGAGAAAATGGTTTTTTTTCTATCGGATCAATGTTTACCGCACATGGTTTTCCATATACAAGGCTATATAGAACACCGTCTTTATTCATCCTCGCCCGGCATCTACTATGCTGCCCATTATCAAGAACGCATCCATTAGGACAAAGTTCACACTTAACTATCTTTGCCATAATTTATTATAAAACTTCTGAAGCACTCTTTCCTGCACTTAAACTCAATATCATAATTGCTGAAACTACTTTAATTCCTGCTATTAGAAATAGTGTATCTTTAATTCCGAAGAGAGGAATAAGAATTATTGCTGGGATAAATGCACCTAAGACAGAACCCATCAGATCAAGACCATAAAGCTTACCCGCTATCTGAGTTTCTCCCTGAAAAAGGTTAGCTGTATTGAACTGTCTTCCTGCAATTATCCCTAAAAGAAGATTTAATACATAAAAAAGCATCTCTGCCTTAAAAAAAATGAAAGCAGAAAGGGCAAGTCCTGTAATCAAAATCTCAAAGAAGAAAATATTCTTCAATAATCTTTTAGGTGGTTTTAACATTATCGCACCTTCCCATAGTCCTATCATAAATGTTGCTGAAAGTATTCCTATCTTTTCATATACATAGCCATATAATGACTGATATGTGAGTATTACTGTAATCATTAATGCCATAACTGAAAATCCTGTTGTAAAAATACAGAAATAAATGACTTTGTTTCTATTTCTTACTACAAAAATAGAAGTGATAATAACAAGTAGTGCAAATATAACGATAATATGCCATCCCTTGATTTCAAGTAAGTATCTGAGTACCTTCCCTCCTTGAATCTCTGACCATAGTATTAAATTATATAAATATGAAGAAGGTCGCAGATCTGTATTAGAGAAATGGACATCAGAAAGTCTTTTTTTGACATAATCCATTCCAAATGGAGAAAAGATATCGTAAAAAAGAAACTGGCTAAAATGTTTTGTTTGTATCTTTCTGTTAACAAATCTTTCTTCGAGTATCTTAGCATCGGTATCTAAACTTCTATCAGACGAAAAGAAGCCCCCATATTCTTGCTTTGTTACTTCAACATATCTAAAAACAGACCTGAGAGAATTATAGACAGAACCATTTGCTGTCTGCATGCTCCTTCCTATGTAGCCTGCTGATTGTGGCAGTGTTATTGATATTATTCCATCTTGAGTCAATACCCTTCTCGCCTCTTTAAAAAAATCAATCGTATAAAATCTATTGATACTTGCTGTAACAGGTGGTGGTATATTCAGTACTATAAGGTCATACTCTCGTTTTTTTACCCTCTTTATAAACCTCCGACCATCCTCGACTATAATATTAACTCTATGGTCTCTTAAAGCATCTTTATCTTCCTGTATATTCAAAAGCTTTTTTGTTACTTCTATTAATTTTCTGTCAAGTTCCAAAAAATCTATTCTTTTAACAGGGTATTTCAAAAACTCCTTCAGTGTTCCTAATGAACCACCAATAATGAGTATCTTTGATGGATTATTATGAAGAGTCATCGGCAGGTGTGTAATCAATTCTTCAAGAGGTCTATCAGGATAAGTAAAAAAAATCTGCCCGTTAACATAAACGCTTGATTGATCCCTGATTTGGATAACAGAAATCTCACCATATTTAGATTCAGATGTCTGTATAGGTTTAATACCTTTCCACGGGAGTGAAAACATAACCTCGTGGAAGTTTATATAAAACAAAAGAGTAAAGATAAAGACTAAAATATAAAATTTTTTCTTCGAGATATATATAGCCATCAGGATATTCAAAAAAGCAACCAATAGACAAACCTCTATACCACTTATTCTTCCTGATATAAGAAATGTGAATAAAACACCTCCTATAAACGCACCAAAGGCTTCTATCCCATAGACCTTTCCTCCAGCATCACTATTTCCTGAATATGAGACTGCTAAAGGGAATTGGAGTCCTGTTACAAAACATAGCGGTAAAAGGGAAAGACAAGTTGAAATAATGGTTGCAGAAAAGGAAACTGTCTCGCCAGGTTCAAGAGAGATTATGTTCCTTATAGCTTTAATAAGAAAGACCGTGGGAAGTGAAAGAAGTGCAATCAGTACAAAAGAGAGTGAAAATGCATTTTTAATATTGACCTTGGTTCCTGTATAACTTCCAAGCCCAACCCATATAAGCCAGAAGGAAAGGGTTATTCCTATATTAAGTTCATTACCTGAGAAATTTGAAAGGAGATAACGTAAAATTGTTATCTGAAGGAGTGTAGAGGTAAAACCCATTAGGATGAATGGTAAATTCATATATCCTTTTCATAGACCCTATATCTTTTATACAGCCTCGCACCTACAATCTCAACGAGCCTCTGAACAGCGATATTGTCCTCAAGTATCCATGAAAATTCTACCCTTTGAAACTGCCTGTATTTTTCTCTTACATTCTTAAAACCTTCCCTGAAAAGAAGTGCATCAACCCCCTTATTCCTGTACTCAAACTTTATTCCTAGTAAAAGAAGTCTCAGACACCTTATCTTCTTTGAATAATATACTGCCTTTAATATAGTGAATGGATTAAGTCTTCCTTTCATCTTTCTCAAGACAAAATTAAGATCAGGCAAAACCCCCATAAAACCAATAGGTTCTTTACCTTTCTCTGCAATTAGAGTAAGTTCTGGGAGAATAATCGGTCTCAGCCTTTCTGCAAGATATTTTGTCTCTTCTAAAGTAATTGGTATAAATCCCCAATTTCTCTGCCAGGCTGAATTATATATTTCTCTGAAAACCTTCATCTCAAGTTCAAACTGCTTCATATCTATTGGACGAACTCTAACTCCCCTCTTTTCTGCTATCCCAGCTACCTTTAGTATCTTCTCCGGGAGTTCTTGAGGAATCTCACAAGAATACGCATAAAGGTCCTTTGCCTTTTTCATTCCGTATTCTTCCATAAGGTCATTGTAATAAGGTGGGTTGTATGGAGTCATCAGGACAGGAGGTTCATTAAATCCCTCTATTAAAAAACCACATTCCTCATTTGTAGAAAAGTTCATGGGTCCCCTGATGGTATCCATATTTTCTTTTCTGAGTAAATCTGAAACTTTATCAAGGAGAGAACTTGCAACAGCAAAGTCATTTATAGACTCAAAAAAGCCGAAGAATCCAACCTTATCTCTATGAAATTCATTATGCCTTTTATTGATAATAGCTACTACTCTACCAAGTGTTCTTTTCTCCTTCTTTGCAAGAAAATACCTTACATTTGCACCTAAAAAAAAAGGATTCTTATCAGAAAATTTCTCGCGCATATCTTTGATTAGAGGGGGTACAAAAAAAGGATCTTCTGAATATAGACTGAAGGGTAATCTTATGAAATCATTAAGGTCATTCTTAGACCTGACCTCTATGACTTGTATACTTTCATCACTCATCAGTTATTAGTCAGTGACCGATGACAAATGACTGATGGCATCTATATCAGACCCATTGCCTTTCCAACCTTCTTAAAGGCAGTAAGAACTTTGTCAAGATGCTCATCTGTATGAGTAGCCATATAACTTGTCCTTATTAGCGCCCTTCCATTAGGTACTGCAGGGCTGACTGCTACATTGGCAAAAACACCTTCTTCCTGAAGCATCATAGCCATTGTAAAGGCATTCTCATTTTCGCCAACGACTATTGGGATAATGGGTGTCTGGCTGGGTCCTACTTTAAAACCCATCTCCATAAAACCTTTAAGCATCTTCCTGGTATTTGCCCAGAGCCTATCCCTTCTCTCTGGCTCATTTTCTATGATATCAAGAGCAGCACTCACTGAGGCAACTGATGCAGGTGGTGGACTTGCACTGAATATCAATGAACGTGCAAAGTGCTTAATATAATGAATCACATCTGCTGAACCAGCAATAAATCCGCCGATTGATGCAAGGGACTTACTATATGTACCCATAATAAGATCCACATCTTTTTCCAGTCCGAAATGTTCAGCCGTCCCTCTTCCTGTTTCTCCTAATACACCTATCCCATGTGCATCATCAACCATTACCCTTGCACTGTATTTTTTAGCAAGTTTTATTATCTCTGGTAGAGGTGCTATATCTCCTTCCATACTGAATACACCATCCACAACAATCAGTTTATCTTTTGTCTCATATTCTTTAAGCACTCTCTCAAGATCATTCATATCATTATGTCTGAATTTCTTGACTTCACCAAAAGAGAGTCGACAACCATCAATAATACTAGCATGGTCCATCTTGTCAATAATCACAATGTCATCTTTACCTACAAGTGCTGAGATAACCCCGAGGTTGACCTGGAAACCTGTTGAGAAGACAAGAGCAGCATCTTTCCTCATAAAGCGTGCGAGTTTCTCCTCAAGCTCAACATGTATATCAAGAGTCCCGTTAAGGAACCTTGAACCAGCACAACCCGTTCCATATCTTTTTATTGCCTCAATGGCTGCCTCTTTTACCTTTGGATGATTAGTAAGTCCAAGATAATTGTTAGAACCTATCATTATCATCTTCTTACCATTCATGATAATCTCTGGTTCCTGTGCACTCTCAATCACTCTGAAATAAGGGTAAAGACCATTAGCCATAAGCTCCTTAGCCTTATCAAACCTGAAACACTTATCAAATATATCAGCCGATTTTTTTACAGCCATCTGTGAATTCTGTACCAATCTGCTGTCCATTTCATTCCTTCCTTTATCCTTACTTTTGGTATAAAACCAAGTTCTTCTTTAGCCTTTGTTGTATCACATATCCAGTGGGAATAACTTAGTTCAACCATTTTGTCTCTATTAATTATCCCTTTTCTGTCTACTATCTCCCCTATATATGCAAAGAAAGGCATAAAAAACTTCGGTATCTTGAGGCGTAACGCCTTAACACCGAGTGCAGAAGATATTGCCTTAACGATCTCATCATTTGTGTAAAATTTACTATCAGATACAAAATAGATTTTCCCTTCCGCCTCTTTATTCTCAGCAGCTAATATTATACCCTGGATGAGGTCATCAACATAAACCAATGAATAATAGCATTTTCCCCAGTAAGGGAAAATCCCTTTCTTTAACATCTTAAAAAAAACAAACAGATCTCTATCCCTTGGTCCATACACAGCAGATGGTCTGATTACAGTAATAGGCAACTTCTCTTTATAGTTTAAGACTGCCTTTTCACCCTCAAGTTTACTTCTACCATAACTTGAAACTGGATGCGGTTCAGTATCTTCTTTTACAGGAGAACCATTCTTGCTAGGTCCAACTGCAGCAAGGCTACTTATATAGATAAATCGTTTCAATTTAGGGTTATTCTTTAAAGTAGCTGTTATCAGGTTCTTGGTCCCATCTGCATTAGCACAAAAAAATTCATACTCAGAACATGCCTTTGTGACTCCAGCAAGATGAAAAATATAGTCAATTCCATCAACTGCATTATAAAGTGACTCTATCTTAGTGCAGTCACCAACAATAATCCTGGAATCTATGTTTTCAATCCATTTCAGGTCTGAGTTCTCTCTTACGAGACAAGTGACCTGATGACCTCGTCTTGCGAGTTCTTCGCACAGATGACTACCTATAAAGCCAGTAGCTCCTGTCACCAGGGACTTCATTTGGCTGAGATATTTTGAGCAAAGAATATGCTTAGAGTCAAGTTCAAATTAATTACCTCTTTAAGATTAGAGGCTCATTGATTCAAGCCTTGCTATACGCTCTTCTATTGGTGGATGTGTGCTAAATAGTTTTAATAAACCACCGCCTGATAATGGATTTACAATGAACATATGGGAAGTTGCAGGATTGGCATCCATTGGAATCTTCTGAGATGCCCAGTGAAGTTTCCTTAATGCCCCTGAAAGGAACCTCGGATTTCCAGCCAATCTTGCTCCACCTTCATCAGCAGCAAATTCCCTTGACCTCGAAATAGCCATCTGTACAATGAGAGCCGCAATTGGACCAACAATCATCATAACCAGTGCAGCTAATGGATTTCCACCTTCGTCATCATCTCCTCTATGACCAAAGAGCATTGCCCACTGAGCCATCTGTGCAAGATAACTTATCGCACCTGCTATTGTTGCTGCAATTGTACTTATAAGTATATCTCTGTGTTTAATGTGTGCAAGCTCATGAGCTATAACACCTTGAAGTTCTTCAGTACTCAGTATACGCATAATACCTGTTGTAACAGCAACAGCTGAATGCTTAGGGTTTCTACCAGTTGCAAAGGCATTAGGTTGCTCCTGCTCTATTATGTAAACCTTTGGCATTGGCATATCCGCTTTTTGGGCAAGCCTTCTAACTATTCTATAAAGTTCAGGTGCTTCTGATTCAGTAACCTTTCTCGCTCTATACATGCTCAGCACTATTTTATCGCTAAACCAATATGCAAAAAAGTTCATACAGAGTGCAAAAATCAGAGCCACTGTCATTCCTTGTTTACCACCAATCGAGGCTCCTGCCCAGACAAGTATAAGTGTCAGGGTGACAAGAAGCAACAGGGTCTTTAAGTTATTCATATAATCACCTCCAATAATAAAATATAGTTTAAAGAATTGATTCTTTTCAAGAGAGGGAGATTTATAACTGTTCTTTACAATAAGCTGATAACGTTATTATAATTAAAATTATATGAAAAAGAATATCCTAATAGGGACAGGAATACTCCTTATCGGTATTCTCATTGGTGGTATTGCATTCTATACTCTTGGTAAGATTACAGGCCAACATGGAGCATATCTGTCTTATCCGACTACCCCTGGGGTCCCACACCAGATAATAGAGACGAGCAGGGCATTTTCAGAAATAGTCAATGCTGTATCTCCTGCAGTAGTGAACATCTCAACAACTAAAGTCCTGAGGAGGGACACTGATTCCTTTTTTGATGACCCCTTTTTCGATTTTTTTAAGCCTTTCCATGACTTCAGAATTCCGAAAAAGTGGAAAGAGCAGAGCCTCGGCTCAGGTGTTGTTGTCTCATCTGATGGATAT
>JBNAVX010000096.1:0-9470 GCA_049700155.1 Thermodesulfovibrionales bacterium | reverse complement strand
ATTCTCGCTCATTCTCGGCTCGATTAGAATCGAGCCTCCGAGGTAAATTCTTTCTTCGAAAGAATTTAAATCCGCTCAAACACTGCATCTGCCAAAGATTTTATGAATAATATGGGCTAAAGAAGGATTAACAATCTGTGGCTATTGCTTATATAGGAATAGGTTCAAATCTTGGAAACAGACAAGAAAATTGCATACATGCAATAGACCTTCTTGAGAAGAACGGTATTACCGTTAAAAAAAGGTCATCAATGTATGAGACAAAACCATGGGGTATGAAAGACCAACCAGATTTTATAAATATGGCTTTAGAAATAGAGACAGATCTCGATCCAAAAGAACTTCTTAAAATATTGAAAAATATAGAGAAAGAGATTGGAAGGAAAGAATCATTTAAATGGGGACCACGAGTTATTGACCTTGATATCCTGCTTTTTAATGACCTCATATTGTCAGAAGATGACCTTAAGATTCCCCATCCTCTGATGCATGAGAGGAACTTTGTTCTCAAACCCTTGTGTGAAATTGCGCCAGATAAAATTCATCCAGTCTTAAAAAAAAATTCTTGAGCTTCTGCAAGAGCTTGAGAATAAACTCCCTTAGCGCACCCAATTCATAAATCTATGAGTAATTGGTAGATGCTGTATTCTCGATCATTCATAGAGTGTCATTCTGAACTCTTTCAGGATCGATCCAGTGCCGCATGACAGTTTAACTCCGTCAAGGAAAGGTGATGCTTACTAACATATTTAGACCCGTTTTTTTAACCAATTTTTAGGATCTACAATAATAAATCCATTATTTCCATCAGAATAAACAACCTTGCCTATCTTTGCATTAAGTATCATCCTTTTACACATCATACAGGGTTCAGCATTGCATTCATTATCTATATCATCAGTGCCTGATATATAAATCGTTGCATCTCGTAATTCATCAACAGATGCCCTGATTATAGCGTTTGCCTCAGCATGCACACTGTGACACAGTTCATATCTTTCTCCGTGTGGTATCCTGAGTTCTTTTCGAGTACATTTACCAACCTCAAGACAGTCTTTCATTCCTGAAGGAGCACCATTATATCCCGTGCTAACTATAATATTTTCCTTTGTAATGACAGCACCATACTTTCTCCTGAGACAGGTCGCCCTTTTGGAAACTGCCTTTGCAATGCCTATAAAGTACTCATCCCAATCAGGTCTGGTTTTATTTTTCTTCCTACTCATAAGCACCTTGCAGTCTAAGGTCTGTTGTCTATAGTCGTCTAATTCTAATATGTTAGAATATCATATAAAAAAATATAAGAAAAGAAGTTTAAAAAGCTCTCTAAGAGGCGTTATTCGATGTCAAAAATCAAAGTCCTTCCCTCATCATTAAGAAACAAAATAGCTGCAGGTGAGGTAATTGAAAGACCTGCGTCTATTGTCAAAGAACTTATAGAAAATTCTATAGATGCAGAAAGCACCAGTATCCAGATAGAGGTTCTTTATGGCGGGAAACGATTAATCAGAGTATTGGATAATGGTATTGGTATGGAAAAAGAAGATGCACTTTTGTGTTTTGAAAGATATGCAACTAGCAAGACACTTAATGAGGATGACCTTTTTAACATTAAAACGCTGGGGTTCAGGGGTGAGGCACTTCCTTCTATAGCAGCAGTATCAAAAGTAAAACTTATTACAGCCCCAAAGGGATTAAATGAAGGTACATCTATAGAGATACATGGTGGAGAATTAAAGATTGTTAAAGACTCACCATCTACAGGAACCTCTATTGAGGTTAGAGATATATTTTTTAATATGCCTGTAAGGAGAAAATTTCTAAAGACAGATAATACGGAACTCCTGCATATTATTGATACAGTCACTGAAGAAGCCTTATCCCATTATGAAATTGGGTTCACCCTTTTATCGGATAACCATGAGATATTAAGTATTCCACCAGCGTCATGCTTGAGAGAAAGAATAATGCAGATATATGGTAGCGAATTTCTTTATGGACTCTCTGAATTAAATATAAATAGTAAAGAAATAAATCTAAGTTCTTTTGTCTCAAAAGGAGATAATTTCAGAAATAGTAAGACCCATCAATTCATCTTTGTCAACAGACGACCTATAAGAGACCTGTCAATTACTCATGCAGTATATAAAGCATATGAAGGAATATTACCCCAGAAGAAACATCCTATTTTTTTTATATTTTTAAATATAGACCCTCTCCTTGTTGACTTCAATGTTCATCCTACTAAGCGAGAAGTCAGATTTAAGGATAAGGAGTTTGTTTATCATTTTATTTATTCAAACATAAAAAATTTATTTACTAATGACAAAAATCTCGTTTATTCTCCATCGCACATATCCTCCACAATAGCAGAAAATATTGAATTCGGATACAAGCCATCTTTTTCTTTCTTATACCTCGGAGATTCATTTATTGCTTTTACTGATAAAGACGGATTAACTATCATTGACCAACATGCTGCACATGAAAGGATACTTTATGAAAAGCTTCTTAATGGTCTTGATATAGAGTCAAACCAATTGCTCTTTCCCAGACAGGTAAGAGTATCTCATAAAGAATACAGAACCCTTCTTAAAAACAGTCATCTCCTCAAAGATTTTGGAATAGAAATTGAAGACTTCGGACATGATACTGTTCTTATTCGATCCCTCCCGGATTCTATTAAGGAAGCTGACATCAGAGGTATTCTCAGTGACATTACTTCTGGCATCCTTGATGGTGATATTTTTCAAAAAGATTTAAGAAAAACCCTCGCAGCTAAGATCGCTTGCCACCATTCTGTGCGCGGTAATATATTACTAACTCGCGAGGAGATTGAGCAACTCCTTTCAGATTTAAGTAAGTGTATACACCCTGATAAATGTCCTCATGGAAGACCAACAAAGATATTCTTTTCTTTAGATGATCTGAAGAAGATGTTCAAAAAGACCTAAACAATCAGATAATAAAATTTCATACACACATTCAAGGTGATTATAGCAATTGACACCCTTTTTCTAATTGTGATAACTTTAATAGTTTAGAATGCCAGATAAAGCTTTTGTGATAAAAGAAGTCCAGAAGTATCTTGCAAAGGGACAGATAGATAAAGCCATCACTGAATGGGAAAAATTAATTAAAGAATACCCTGATGGTAATACCTATAATGCCCTTGGTGACTTATATCTAAAAAAAGGGGACAGAAAAAATGCTTTAAATTCCTTTCGTGAGGCAGCAAAATTTTTTAAGAAAGAAGGTTTCTCTCACAAGGCATTAGGACTCTATAAAAAGATACTGAATATTAATCCCGCTGATGCTGACTCACTTATTTCACTTGCAGAAATAAGTGAGGAGCGGGGTCTGAAATTAGATGCTATAAAATATTATTTTGCTGCAGCTGATAGCCTTTCAAAAGAAGGTTTAAAAGAAAAACTATTTACTATATATAACAAAATTATCAATATATCTCCGTCTAATATCCCTTTCCGCACAAAGATAGCAGAAATATATTTAAATGAGGGGCTTAAATCAGAAGCAGCAAAAGAATTTATTGAAATAGCAAAGATATTTGAAGAAAAAGGAGATAATGAGAAATCACTTGAATTTTACAGAAAAGCACTTGATATCAAGCCAGAATATAAAGATGCAATATTAGGGATCAACCACATTCTTGAGAAGACAGGTGACCTACAGAAGACTATTGAACATATTAAAGATGCATCCAGTATATTACCTCAGGATACAGATGTTCTGTTTAGATGCGCAGAAATTCATTTCCGGGCAGGTATCTTGGATAAGGCAAAGGAATATCTTGAAAAAGTAAAGGATTTAGAACCATCCAATATTAAAGCAATCAGACTTTTGGGTGAAATTTATATAAAGGAAGGTCAAAAAGAAAAGGCATGGATGGAATATTCCCCTTTTATTAATGAAATTCTGCTGGATATGGAAACCGATGAGGCAATTAAACTTCTTGAATCCTTTAAAGATATAGAGAATATAGAAACTGGGAAAAGGCTGGTTACTCTATACAGACAAATCGGTGATACCTCCAAATTAGTTAATGAGCTCGTTTTACTTGGAAATATCTATAATACTGGTGATATGCAAAAAGAAGCACTTGAGTGTTTTAAAGAGGCTTTATCATTATACCCGGATAATGAGTCTATCAAAACAAAAGTAATTGAACTTGAAAAAATTAATTTAATAGAAAAAGTTTTTAACGTAGAGGATACGACTATTGAAGCGCCTTCTTCTAAAGAAGTTACCAGTTCAGTCCCGCCAGAAGGACCTTTGATAGAAGACTATATTGAGGAACTTACAGAGGCAGATTTTTATGCGCATCAGGGTTTATTTGATGAAGCGAGAGAAATCCTTGAAAGGCTTCAAAAACTATTCCCAGAGAATGAAGAAATAAAAAAGAAGCTTATTGCTCTTTCTCAGGATATTGAACATCTTGAAGAAGAGACCGCAATAACAGAAACAGAAGATATAGAACCAGAGGTATTAACTGAACCTGCTTTTGACAGTGACGTTCTCAGTATATTTAATGAATTCAAAAAAGGCATAGAAAAGGAAGTTGGAAAGGGAAACCATGAGACTCACTATAATTTAGGACTGGCATATAAAGAGATAGGATTTTTAGATGATGCGATAAGAGAATTCCAGCTTGCATGTGATGACCCAAAGAGCTTTATCCCTTCCTCAAGTATGCTCAGCATTTGTTATATGGAAAAAGGGCTTTATCCACTTGCTGTTGATACGTTGAAAAGAGCTATTGAGAAGATTGAAGTGAAAGACGAGTCTTACTGGGCAATGAAATATGATCTTGCCGAGGCTTATGAAAAGAACGGTAACCTGAAAGAGGCACTCGATTCCTATACAGAAATCTACAAATGGAATTCTAAATTTAGAGATGTCTCGGAAAAGATGAATAAGATCAATTTAATACTCAATGAACAGGCAAAAAGGGGCGAAACAAAGACGAAAAAAGACAGAATATCATACCTATAAAACATGGACTATTTAGAATATTACAGTCTTAGAGAACATCCTTTTTCAAGTGTAGTCGATAATAGATTCTATTTTAATAGCACCCAGCATTCAAATGCCCTTAAAAAATTGAGATATGCAGTAGACACAAGAAAAGGACTTGCTGTTGTTATCGGTGATATAGGAACAGGGAAAACTACTCTTGCAAGAAGGTTCCTTGAAGAATTAGAAGAAGATAAATACGAGGCAGCCCTTCTGGTCATTGTCCATTCTACCGTCAGCTCAGAATGGCTCTTAAAAAAATTTGCACTCCAGCTTGGTGTTAATGATATAAAGGATAATAAAGTAGATTTACTTTCCCAGATATACAAAAGACTTCATGAAATAAAAAAGGAAGGAAAAAATGCTGTAGTGATGCTTGATGAGGTCCAGATGTTAAACTCAAAGGAGATTATGGAAGAATTCAGAGGACTGTCTAATATGGAATTGCCTGATGGAAAGATGGTCAATCTTATTTTCTTTGGACTTCCAGACCTCGAAAATGTTCTCTCACTGGATGAACCACTTAAGCAGAGAATCGCTGTTAAGATCAAGCTGAAGTCTTTTTCTGAAGAGGACACCAAAAATTATATAAAACATAGGCTCAGTGTAGCAGGCTCAAATGGAGAAATATTTTCTGATGAAGCTCTTTCATTAGTTTACCAGTACACATTAGGGATACCAAGATTGATAAATGCAGTCTGCGACAATGCACTCCTCGAAGGATTTCTTTTAAATAAGAAGGAGATTGATGCTGTAACGATAACAACTGTAGCAGTTGACCTTGATTTAAACAGAGCCACTGAGTGAGATGTCTTCAACCTTTAACTTCACAGAATATCTCAAGAGATTTATGCTTATAATTGAAGGGTACCATACATCCCCAAACTTTTTATTATCACCATAATTAATAATAAGCTCTCTGCCATCTTCAAGTGAGATCACCTGTTTGACAGGGAGTATCGTCCTCCTATCTAACCACACCTCTCTTGATAGGTTTTTAAGAATAAATACATCTTCTAATTCATCAACTGTATAATCTTCTATATCCCACCAGAAAAAACAATGACGCAGTCCGTCTATCAGAATTTTGCCCTTATTCTTGTCAATACGAGGATTACTCTTAATAACACCATTTAAAGACGATACCTCAAGTGCGAGAAATCCAAGAGAATAAACACGAAGGTTTAGGTCTCCTGCCTTTGAAATTCTCAATATGCCATCTCCCCTCAGTTCGCCTTCATCTTTCTCAAAAGTTATTGAAAATGTAGTGTCTATAACTGAAACTTCTTTTTTTGCGTTAAAAACCTCTTTAATATCAACACCCTCAAATACAGGGATATCAACCTTCTGTGTAGCACATGAGATTAAAAATATAAAGATACTAAGTAAGTATAACTGTAAGACAGTCTTCAATGTCTTTAACCCCTATAATTTCTAATTTAGAGATATCTTTAACCTTTTCAGCATTTCCTAAAGGAATAATACCTTTTTTAAAGCCTATCTTTGCAGCTTCTTTTATTCTCGTCTCAGCATGAGATACTGCCCTTACTTCTCCTGATAATCCAATTTCACCAAATACAAATATCTTTGGATCAATAGGAGTATCTTTAAGAGATGAGGCTATTGTCGCAATAATACCAAGATCAACAGCAGGCTCTATTATCCTGAGACCTCCAACAACATTAACAAATATATCCATCCCTCCTAAATAAAGCCCTGCCCTTTTTTCAAGGACTGCTATAAGAAGGTTCACCCTGTTGAAGTCAACACCAATGGTCGTCCTTCTTGGCATACCAAGATTACTTCGTGAAACGAGTGACTGTATCTCAACCATAATAGGCCTTGTACCTTCAATAGTTGCCACGACTGTTGAACCTGAGACATCTAATGGTCTTTCTAAAAGAAAAAGTTCAGATGGATTTTGAACTTCAAGAAGACCAGAGTCAGACATTTCAAATATGCCTATCTCATTTGTTGAGCCAAATCTATTTTTTACAGCCCTCAGGATTCGATATGAATGACCACTATCACCTTCGAAATAAAGGACTGTATCTACTATATGTTCAAGAACACGTGGACCCGCGATAGAACCTTCCTTTGTAACATGACCTATAAGAAAAATAGGGATATCTGATTTTTTACCTAATACCATAAGTTTTGCAGCACATTCTCTTACCTGACTGACTGAACCAGGGGCAGAGAGAAGCTCCTCTGTGTAAACAGTCTGGATAGAATCAACGACCACTGCCTTTGGTGCAAGTTTTAGTGTAGTCTCAATAATGCTTCTGAGAGAGGTCTCTGAAAACAGGATTATTTTTTCTGTATTTATTGTTAGCCTCTCTGCTCTAATTTTTACCTGCTCAGGTGACTCCTCACCTGATATATAAAGTACACTTCCGTGCTCTGAAAGTCCTGAAAGGGCTTGAAGTAGTAATGTAGACTTACCTATACCAGGGTCGCCCCCTATAAGCACAACAGAACCTCTAACAACACCTCCACCTAAAACCCTGTCGAGTTCTTTAATACCTGTTGATGTCCTTTCTCTGTAATCAGGCTTAACTGAGCATAGATGCAAAGGTTCTGATTTTCTCAAATGAACTGGGAGGTCTAACCGAGAAGGTACATTTCCTTTTTTTTCTTCGATAAGTGTATTCCACTCTCCACAATCAGGACACTTACCAAGCCATTTAGGGGTTGTATAACCACACAATTGACACTGATAAAAAGTCTTCAACTTTGGCATATTTTGATTTAATTATACAGAAGTATATATATTTTATTGAAGATCAAAATATGAGAATCTAAATGGTAATATCAAAAAGTAAGATTATCTTTTAAAAATATGTATTTTATGTTATAGTTATTTGAAATGTTATCTCCTTCCATACCAATAATTTATATTTCTGTCTCCTTTAATGGCTAACGAAGATCATGAAGATATCATTCATTGAAGCAAGATCTCCAAACTCCCATATCTTCAGCAGGTTTCCGATTCCAAGACTTGGTGCTGTTTTACTCTCAACTATTCTAAAAAAGATGGGGAATGAGGTAAAAGCATTTATAGAAGATATTGCTGAACCTGATTGGAGTTATATTGAAAGTTCCGATATAGTATGTATATCCACTATTACCTCTACTTCCAAAAGAGCATATAGAATCGCTGATATACTCAGAGAGAAATCAATCCTGGTGATCATGGGTGGTGCACACCCGTCTTTCCTTCCTGAAGAAGCTATTGAACATGCTGATTATGTTGTTAGAGGAGAAGGCGATATAACACTACCTGAACTAATCAATTCAATATCTAATGGAAAGCCTGATATAACATCAATAAAAGGACTGAGTTATAAAGATAAAAATGGATCACTGATAAACAATCCTCCAAGACCCTTTATAGAAAATCTTGATATACTCCCCTTTCCTGACTTCAAGCTCGTTCATAAATGGAGACCTTCTAATATTTATCCAATTTCCACATCAAGGGGATGCCCTTTTAATTGCAGATTCTGCTCGGTAATACCCATGTTTGGAAGAAAATACAGGTTTAGGTCTGTAGAGTCTATACTACAGGAATTGAAATACATCAATACTTTTTCAAAAAGTAGCAAATTTTTTGTAGATGATAATTTCACTGCAAACAAGGAAAGGACAAAAGAGTTGCTCAAAGCAATGATTTCTGAACATATTTCTTCCAGATGGTCTGCTCAGGTTAGAACTGATGTAGCAAAAGATGAAGAACTGTTACGCCTTATGGCAGATTCAGGTTGTAACACAGTCCACATCGGCTTTGAATCAGTAAACCCAAAAACCCTTGAAGCATATAATAAAAAACAAAGCATTGAAGAGATTATTCACTGCATAAGAAAAGTAAAAGACTATGGGATAGAAATACATGGAATGTTTGTTTTTGGTGCTGATACAGACAATCTTGATACTATAAAGAAGACAGCAGACTTTGCTATAAATCTTGGGATTAATACGATCCAATTTTTAATGCTAACTCCTCTGCCAGGCACACAGGTCTTCAATGAGATGAAAGAATCCAGAAGACTTCTACATACTGACTGGAGTAAATATGATGGTCATCATGTTGTATACAAACCCTTTTTAATGAGCCCCCAGACTCTCCATATTGAGAGTCTCAAGGCAATGGGCAGATTCTACTCATGGAAATATATATTTAAAAACCTCTCACATTTTGACTTTTTCCATGTTGCAATCGGGATTTATGGGAAAAAGGCTGTAAAGAAGGCACTTGAAGAATCAGTGGATTATCTTAATTCCATAACTTCTCTAACTAATAAATAGTCAGCCTGTTCATTTCCCAATTTAAGGCTTCCACTTGCTATTTCATTAGCCCATATTATTCATAAAATTTTTTGCAGATGCAGTGTTTGAGCGGATTTAAATTCTTTCGAAGAAAGAATTTACCTCGG
>JBNAVX010000095.1:0-9537 GCA_049700155.1 Thermodesulfovibrionales bacterium | reverse complement strand
GAATTTATTTCAAGGTCTCACAATCCATTGTTTTTAATAGATGCTGAAACAAGTTCAGCATGACATATTAGGCTGTATGTACATAAAACTAAAGGCCGGAGGAAATTCAATGCAAAGTCAATATAGAATCACAACAAGGATAGCTTTTTTGCTCAGTTTATTGTTACTCCTGAATATCTCTCAATCGTTGGCAAAGGAAGGGAAAACAGATAATTCACCAGACTGGTTTTATCCTGCGTGGGCTGCTGAAGCAAAATATAACAAGCCCATTGTTGTCCGTGATACGGATAGTGCCCTTGGTAGATACTCTCTAAAAACAAAAGAAATCGGGTTAAAAGATCTTGCACGTATCCACGGCCATATGTGTGATGGACTGGTGATAGCTTTCGTGGAGCTAAAAGCGGTATTAGAAAAGCTTTTTCCTGATGGTGTGGTAGACAGGACTGACCTCAGAGCAGTCTCAAAAAACGGCCCATGCTGGGTTGATGCAGTTGCGATACTGACAGGGGCACGGATCAACTTTCAAACTCTTCGGATTGATAACTCTATAGGTGACGGGTTCATAATCCAGAGAATATCTACTGGCGAAGCCTATGATGTACACTTAAAACCCGGCGTATTCCCTGAAGATCAGGCTGCTCTTGAAAGCAAAATTCGTAAACTGAGGTCTGAAGGAAAGCCTGTTTCTGCAGCGGATATTTACAAGCTTGAAGAGATGGCAGAAGCCCTTAGCAAGAGATTACTTAATACTCCCCCTGAAACCTTCTTGAGATTAAACCCTTGCATGGATACAGATTCATTGCGAGCGATTTATTTGGAGCTCGAAGCGATGTCATTAATAAATCTATGCCGAGATGATAGATAACATTTTGGAGTTCTCAAAATCAGATTTACATCTAAAAAGTCTTCTGGAAAACGTTCAGGAATATGCACAACTTTATCTCTCTGCAAAACAGAGGCAAAAAGGATGTGATGGAATGGGAGAGGTAGCAACACTGAAGGATGAATTTGTCTATTACATGGATGAAGTGATTCAGTATTGCAAGGAGAAAGGATATCTTTCGGGAGATATTATATATGAAGTTGATTCTATAACACTTAAGATGACAAAGTATAAAGAGGATGATTTAAGACGGAGGCTTTAAAATGGAAGACAAACAAACGTTGCTTGACATGCTTAAATTTCATGGTCACAAATGCTGGGCAAGCACAGTCGGTTTAAGGGCAGGGCTTGCGGCACTGCGTGTCCTCAATGCAAAACGAAGTGGGGCAAAATCGCTCCACGCTATCTTAGAAACAGGGTATCATCATGCAGCCGGTTGTTTTGGTGACGGTGTCCAATACGCGACAGGTTGTACTTTCGGCAAAGGCAATATAGAAAAGAACCCTAAAGGTAAACTTGCAGTTACAGTAATTGACAAAGCAAATGAAAAGTCTGTTCGTATCTCTTTTAAACCAGCTCTCAGGGAAAAGATACGTAATAGTGCTTTTATGCGTAAACGCTCACAGGGAATCCCACCAGACCAGATTCCTGAAGAGGAACAGATGGAACTTGTGAATCTTATCTGGGATACTCCTGAAGACGATATTATAAATATTGAACCTGTTCAGGATTATAAATGGGAAGAACCTGAGGAGCTGATGAGAATGGTAATATGTGATGGCTGTGGTGAGATGGTTGCA
The DNA here is from genome assembly GCA_049700155.1 of Thermodesulfovibrionales bacterium. Taxonomy (GTDB): domain Bacteria; phylum Nitrospirota; class Thermodesulfovibrionia; order Thermodesulfovibrionales; family SM23-35; genus JACAEY01. The sequence continues at coordinate 7,854 of JBNAVX010000095.1, read as the reverse complement.
GAATCATATATGCGTGTTGTAAATGGAAAGCCTGCATGCATAGACTGTGCAGGATATGATGTGTGATTAGTGTCTGCCCGCAAACTCATGGTTTGTCATCTTCCGGCTTGACCGGGGGATTCAGAATGTATTTAAAAATACTGGATTCCCGCCTTCGCGAGAATGACAAATTTTTATCGGAACTGTAATTTATGACAACTTCATTAATAGCCTCTATATTTGTATTTATCTTCACAACAATCCTCACTATCGCAGGTGTAGGCGCTGCTTTCATATTAATTCCTATTTTTCTTGCATTAAAAATACCCCTTCTGACTGCTATGTCAACAGCCCTTCTTCTGAATTCAATTGCGATGGTTTTTGCTTCTATAAGTTATGCTAAGGAAAAACTTATTGTATTTAAGACAGCTTTACCGATTTTGATTGTCGCATCAATCCTTTCCCCCCTTGGTGCAAGAACAGCGGAACATCTGCAAAGGGATGTGCTGTTGTGGATGTTTGTTGGATTTTTGATATTTGCAGGTTCAATGATGTTGTTTTATAAAGCGAAAGAACGTGAAGTTGAAACAGATACGAAAAAACTCATTGGTTATGGTGTCGGGGTAGGGTCAATTGCAGGTTATCTCGGCGGACTGTTAGGCGTAGGAGGAGGAAATTTTATTGTTCCTGTTTTGGTCTGGTTGGGGTTTAATCCAAAAAAGGCAGCAGCAACAACTGCTTTTATAGTGATATTTTCTTCGTTCTCTGGATTTTTAGGACATGTCTCACTCGGGAATATTGATATGAAATTATTATCTTTCTGTGCAATTGGCTCTGTTGCAGGAGCTCTATTTGGTGCATATCTGATGAAAAAGAAATTGAGCGGTAAACAGGTAAGATCTGCAATCGGTTTGATACTCTATCTTATTGCAGTAAAGATGATCTGGGATTTAATAAAATGAAGATTTTTTTAAAATGGATGCGGTTACAGTAAAAGAACTGAGAAAAAGCTACAACTCATTCCCTGCTCTTGATGGAATCAGTTTCTCGATCAGGAAGGGGGAGGTCTTTGGTCTCCTTGGACCAAATGGTGCAGGCAAAACCACAACGATCAGGATACTTTCTGGGCTTTCGATGCCTTCATCAGGGAATGCTACGATAATGGGATATGATGTGGTGAAGGATCCTATATTGGTTAAGAAAAATATTGGAGTTGTGCCAGAAACGTCAAATCTGTATCCTGAACTTAGTTGTATTGATAATCTTATTTTTGCAGGCAGGCTCTACGGAATCAGTACAAGAAAGATACTAAAACGTTCTGAAGATTTATTGAGATTATTCGGACTTGAAGAGAAACGCAATGCACCCTTTGGAAAATTATCGAGTGGTATGAAGCGAAAGCTTACTGTAGCAGTTTCTCTAATACATGAACCATCTGTTTTATTTCTTGATGAACCGACGACAGGGCTTGATGTTATGAGTGCAAGGGCATTGAGAGAAATCATACAATCACTAAAAGACAGAGGTATAACAATACTTCTTACCACGCATTATATTGAGGAGGCTGACAGACTTTGTGACAGGATTGCAATTATTGTTAAAGGCAAAATTGTTACCATTGACACGCCAGAGGCATTAAAAAAATCCGTAAGAACAGAAAAGGCAATAGATATCAAAATAGGTCCGTATTCTACATTTACAGAAAAAGATTTTTCAGATATAACAAAAGTTGTGAAATATGAGAAAAGAGAGGATATGTACAGGTTTTTCATAGATGACCTTGATGAATTTCTGTCAGAACTTTCTGCCTTTATAAAGGAGAAAAATTTGATTTTAGAATCTATCAACACTGTTTCTCCTTCTCTTGAAGATGCCTTTGTAGAGATTACGGGTTTAAGGAGGGAGATAATGATTCAGGAAAAAGGTAGTGGGAAATGAGTGATGCATTGCGAGGTGCATTCTTCATAGCACTGAAGGATATGAAGGCATATTACTTCAAACCTCCAAACATAAGCTGGGGAATTCTCTTCCCGCTTGTATTCATTCTTGCATTTTATCTCAGAAGCCCTGTTGATTTTGTGCATCTGATACCTGGACTTTTATCTCTAAGCCTTCTTTTCAGCACAACTTCTATGGAGGCAATTGTTATAACATTTGAAAGGATGACAGGGGCACTGGAGAGGTTGATGCTTTATCCTGTGTCAGTAATGACTATCTTAACAGGAAAAATATCAGGAGGTGCATGTTTTGGTCTAACTGTTACCATAGTCTTTCTTATATTTCTTATACTGATGTTTTCATTACATATTAAAAACACTTTATTGTTTCTGGCATCCGTTGTTATCTCATCATTCGCCTTTTCATCTCTCGGTGCGTTTGTATCAGTTTCAGTAAAACAGGTTTTTGAGGCACAGACCCTTGCGAATCTTTTCAGATTCCCGATGATTTTTCTAAGCGGAGTGTTCATCCCTGTAAATAGTCTTCCATCTGTTATAAAACCTGTTGCATATCTTATGCCTCTTACATACAGCATTGATAGCATAAGAGTGGCTTTTGGCTATGAACCTCAAATAGTGCATCCTTTCTTGAGTATGGTTATTCTTGTGGGCTTTAGTATTGTATTCATCGGATTGTCAGCAAAGATACTAAAGGAAAGAATACAGTGATACTGACTCTTGAAAAACGTCTTGTTTTAAGTTTTGCACTCACACTTCTTATCTTATTTGCTGAGGTTATTGGCGGAATAATCAGCAAAAGCCTTGCACTATTAAGTGACGCAGGACATATGCTCACCGATGTTTTTGCCCTTGGTTTGAGCATGATCGCTATGCGTATTGGTAAGAAACCCTCAGACAGCAGGGCAACATTTGGCTATCAGAGAATAGGTCTCCTTGTAGCTGTAATTAATGCAATAAGCCTTATAGTAATCTCCATTTTCATATTTTACGAGTCATATCATCGTTTTATCTCGCCGCCTAAAATTCACACATCAACGATGCTTTTTATTGCAGGGATAGGTTTAACTGGAAATATCCTCATAGCATTAATTCTTGGGAAGGGGCATAAAGACCTGAATATCAAAAGTGCATGGCTCCATGTGATAGGTGATACACTTTCTTCTTTTGGAGTCATCATATCAGGTCTGGTAATCTACTCAACAGGCTGGTTATATGCAGACCCTGTTGCAAGTACCTTTATAGGATTCATTATTCTTGTTGGAGGAGTGAGGGTTATAAAAGAGTCAATTACTATATTTCTTGAAATGACGCCTGAAGGTTTCGATGTAGAAAATATCGTGAGGAAGATTTCAGAGATATCAGGTGTAATGGGTATCCACAATGTCCATCTGTGGTCTCCATCTCACAGGAATGTGGCGTTTTCTGCTCATATATGGGTGCAAGACCAGAAACTGAGTGAGGTTGCTGAACTCAGGAAGAAAATAGAAGAAGTTTTGATGGCAATGGATATCCGTCATATAATGCTCCAGTTTGAATGTGCAGAATGTGAGAATAATGGACTTTACTGCCAGATACATATTAATAGAGAAGGCAATGATGATAACCATCAGCACTGAGGATGAAGGTTATGAATTGGTTGATAGAGACTTAGAGATTTTGAAAGGCTTATGTAATTTGAGTCTAATTGTCTTAATCACTTTGATATTCTCTTCCACGCCTGCATACTGCACTGTTGATGAAGAAGTAGAATTCAGACATATCATACAAAATGATTATTTAACCATTGGTGGCATTTACCGTCTTCGAGGAGAGGTTCAGGATGAATTCAATGTGAAGAAGTATAGCACAGGCACAAAGGATGATTTTGTTCTATCAAGGTTGAGGCTCGAGATAGATTTGAAATTGACTAAAGACTTAAGAATACATACTCAGATACAGGATGCAGAGGTCCTGGGTTCTTCTTTTTCAGATGCAGATTTTAGAGGTGGCAACAACCCTTTCCATGACCCTTTTGACATCAATCAATTGTATATCGAATACTGGCCCTTTAAACAGTTTGGCTTTAAGGTTGGCAGGCAATCTATCTCTTTTGGTGACCGCAGGATTTTCGGACCGGGCGACTGGGGCAATACCGGTCGTTATGCATGGGATGCTTTACGCTTCCTGTACAAAAACGATAATATTGACAGTAATCTGATAATAGGTCGTTATATAATCCACGACCCTGATATATGGCCAAATGAACATATTAATGGTGTGACTGCCTTTGCAACATACAACACAATCAAGAACCTCCCTTTTCAATTAGATTTATTTTATGTCCATAGATATGATGATCGTGGAATCACACAGGGTGAGAAAGGGAAAGGAAATCTATATTCACATACTGTCGGTTTCAGAGTAGATGGCAAATATAATCAATGGGATTATAATTCTACTCTCGCAGTGCAGTTTGGAAAGTGGGGAGAGGATAAAATAAATGCCTATGGTCTTGTCTTAACACTTGGATATACCTTTGATACATTGTGGAAGCCACATATAATCGCACAGTTTGTAAATGGTTCTGGAGATAAAGAGCCTCATGATGGAGAACATGGAACATTTGATGGTATATTCGGCGGAGCAGATACAGTGCTTTATGGATGGATGAATTTATTCTTTTTTCAGAACCTGAGGGAGCATAGATTGGATATTATTCTTACTCCCACCAAAACCGTAACTTTGCGTGGTGAGTATCATTATTTTACTCTCGATGAGAAAAAGGATGCGTGGTATTTTCCTGGAAATGCCCAACGAAGGGATAACACAGGTTCTTCAGGAAGGGAACTCGGTCACGAGGTTGACCTGATTGCTAAAAAGACTATATCTAAATATCTGGAGATATTAGGAGGTTATTGTTTTTTCATCCCTGGCGAATTTGTTAAGAATACAGGTTCGAGCCCGAAGGCACAATGGTATTTTCTACAGACAACAGTTTATTTTTAACTTTCATGATGAATTGTTGAAAAGTAGATTAATGTTTGAGTTTGTCCCCTCTAAAAAGAGGGGTGTTGGGGTGTGTTTCCCTCTTGATAGAGGGGAAACATAAAAAACATTTTGTATAGAGCTAAAAAATAGATCAAAGGTCATGCACAGGAGGTTGAGATGAAGCGACTAATCATTTTTGCGTTGGCTATTGTCTTTTGCCTGGGTGATTTTACTTTGCGAGCAGAAAATCCAAAAGAATCAGACAACAAACCTGCTCCATCAGGTGTCTGTCCGCCTTTCTATCTAAAGGATGAAACAGGGAATATTATTGACCCTGTTCATAATATAAATGCTGATAAGCCTTATTCTCCTAAACAGACATGCGGTGCAACAGGATGTCACGATTACAACAAAATAACAGAAGGCTTCCATTTCACACAGGGCAAGGGAGAAAAGGTCCCTGAACTATTTGCAAAAAGATATAACTGGGTAAGTTCACCGGGCAACTATGGCGGAACATGGTGTTCCCCGGCTCCTTTATACCGGCAACTTGCTCCCAAAAAGAATGATAACTCCAGAATGATCGATATGACTTCATTTGATTTTGTAACAGCTACCTGCGGCAACTGTCATCCGGGCGGAGGTCCACTTGAGTATGACCGCGAGGGAAACAGATATGATGAATATATGAAAAAGACAGGTATGAAATCAGGAGAAGAAAATGGCTTTGATGGTGATTATTTTAAAGCAAGGTGGATCGATACAGGTGTGATTGAGGCAGACTGCCTACTCTGTCATATGCCTGAATACAATTTCAAAGAGCGGAACAAACAGCTTGCCAATTTGAATTTTAAATGGGCAGCAACAGCAGGAAGTGGCTTTGGGGATGTTTACGGGAGTATTAAAGATAATAAGCCGGTGAAAGTAACCTATGATAAGAGCAAATTTGATGAAGAAGGAAAAGTGGTCGTTCATATAGCGCCAGAACCAAGAAATGAGACTTGCCTTCAGTGTCATAAAAAGCCTGATTGGAAAAAACGCGGGGCAACATTCTCTGCGCGAACTGATGTCCATATTGCTGCAGGTCTAAGATGTGTTGATTGCCACGCTGCAGGAAGTAAGGCTGTTGATAAAAGGATTCGCGGAAAAGAAGTGCATCAGTTTGGAAAAGGTGATGATCCTTCAGGCTGGGTAAGGAATGACCTCGATAATACTATGAGAACCTGTGAAGACTGCCACATTAAAGGCTGGAGAAATGCGCCTAAAGCATCTCATGCATGGCTGCCTCCTTTGCATTTGGAAAAGCTTTCATGTCAGGTATGCCACATCCCTTCACGCGCAGTGAAAAGCGCACTCGTTCAGGCAAGCGATGTTTATAATCCTGCGCCCCGTATCACACCGCCTCCAAAACACATCTGGACTTTTTACGATCAGGAGATGAATTTCTGGAATCATTACGGTGAACTCGATCTTTTTACAGCTATGGATCAGCCAACCGATGTTACACGTCCGACACTTTTCCGATATAAAGGAAAGATATATCCGGGCAACCGTGTCCACAGTTCCTGGGTAGGTTTTGAAGAGAAGGGTAAAAGCGGCTTAAACCAGTTATTCATGAAGGATTTCTTCCAGATGTGGATGCAACATCAGGCAGATCCATCAAAGAATTATCCCGAACTGTCCCTGATAAAAGATGATAATAGTGACGGTGTTATCGAAGTAAACAGACCTGAAGAGATCGATGCCCTGTTAACATCGGTAAAGAGCTATCTTGCCAATACAGGATTCCAGCTTAACGGAAAGCGTCTGGTCTGGGTTTCAGACAGCAGGGCTTACTATTCATCGAAGGAGAGCCGAGAACTACCGCGTGAAGAATATGAAGCAACAGCCTATGCATCCGTGTATAAATTTTCCCATGACATAGCACCTGCAAAAGCAGCGCTTGGAGCGGGAGGATGCACCGACTGTCACCGTTCAGGCTCGCCGTTTTTTGAGGGCAAAGTGCTGAAGGAGATTTTCTCAGTGGAAGACGGAAAGCCCGTGTGGATGGCGAACTATGAAATATTAGGTCTTTCAAATTTCTGGATAAAATCAGGTTCATTTCGTGAGGCACTGTTAAAGCCATTTCTATATATCCTTACCTGTCTTCTGATTATTCTCACCATTATAGCAATCTTACTGCAACTGGCAGTAAAAAATGGTCTCCTTTCACCTCAGAAAGCGAAACTGCTCACATGGGTTGTTCTTGCAGGCATTATTGCCTTCTTTTTAATAACATCACTTTCTCCCGGACTTCTGGAATATATGACATTCAGCAGATTTAGCCTTGATGCAAACCATTTCTGGATAGCAGTGATTATCTTCTTGATCTCGATTGCCCTTATGCTCTCACGAAAGGTTGACGAAAAAACTTCAGGGACAGAGGTCGCAATAAGAAAATTGGGCTGGTTGTTCATTATAGCGGGCGCACTCTTTGGTATGCTTATTTTGTTGAAGATCGGTGGACTGAGTATTGTAACCCGTTTGGCTTATACGGGGTTTGATCTCAGCCTTATATTAATTTGTTTGTTTTCAATTATTCTGTTAATTTTTAAAATTAATAATGACAACAAATGAAAACAGAATTTGTGCCCATAGGATTTGTAAAAACAGAAGAGAGAAACATACCACGGCACTGGAGTGTCTCAGATGCTGAAGGGAAAATAATTATCGATGAGAAATACACTGAAGGACTCAAAGATATAAGGCAAGGCCAGCAGATAATAGTTTTATTTCATTTTCATAAAAGTCCTGAATTTAATTCAGGCTATCTGACTCAAAAACCTCCTCATAAAGAAAAAGAAATGGGTATTTTCAGTACATGTTCCCCTATAAGACCGAATGCAATTGGTTTTTCTATCGTTGAAGTTACAAATATTAGGGGCAATATCATATCTGTCAAAGGAATAGA
>JBNAVX010000094.1:0-9614 GCA_049700155.1 Thermodesulfovibrionales bacterium | reverse complement strand
AATATCACCTTTTGTTGATGATGGAAAGTTTCATATTTTAAAAAATGGACCTAAAATTTTAATAATCGGCAGCGCCCCTGTAATTAAATGAAAAAGACACCCTGAGCTGTTAATTATCAGATTTAACTTTTTGTGGGTTTAAGACGTTTAAATATTAAAAATATTGTGAGTAAAATGGTGACTAATAAAATTGCCATGTGTTCAATTCTTGTAATATCCCTTCTTATAATATCTAAACTATTGCCACTTATATATCCTATACTGACCCAGATAGCAATTATAAAAACGGAAGCGATTGCATCTGCTAAAAGAAATTTCGTAAAAGGCAGTTTCATAATACCTGCCACAATAAATATCTCACCAATCAGATGCCCTCCAACTATCACTAAAAGAGTTTTTCTTTTTTTGAACATATCCTCAAGTTTTAAAAGTCTTTGAGGTGATAAAATTCTTTGAAATTTTTTATGAGTGACAATCATGCGACCATATTTTCTTCCAAAATAATATGCCAGAAGATCCCCAATTAATACGCCGGAATAAGCAACTGACAAGGCAGGGAGTAGTCTTATTACATGAGTAGAAATAATAAATCCACATACTATGAGAGTAGCGCCTTCGGGGAATGGAAAGCCAAGACCCCCTAATACTAGGGTGACAAATACTCCGAAATATGGGAAATGTTCTATGATGGATGATATATGCATTTCATTTTAAAACTTTATTTTACTCTTGCCACTTGTAAAAAATCTTTTTACTAACCTCTGCCAGGGTGATGTAAGATATTAAGATAATGGCCAGAGCAACGAAAAAATCTTTTGGTATAGGTCGAAAACCGAGGAGAGAAGAGAAAGGCAGATATGGGATTGCAAAAGTTATAATGGCAATCAATAGTGTTGTAAATAAGAGATATTTACTCGGTCTGCTTTTCCAGAATAGTTTTCTTGTCCTTATCACAAGAACCACAAAAGAGGCTGAAAGCACAGACTCAATAAACCATCCAGTTCTGAAAAGTACAGCGTCTGCTTTTAGAATAAATAAGAGAACTCCAAAGGTAACATAATCAAAGATCGAGCTAATAAGTCCGAAAAATACCATAAATTTCCTGATGAATTTTATGTCCCATTTCCTTGGCTTTTCAACAAGTTCTCTGTCCACCTTGTCAGTAGCAATCGTCATCTCGGGAAAATCTGTGAGAAGGTTTGTCAAGAGAATCTGTTTAGGAAGCATGGGAAAGAATGGCAGGAAAAGCGATGCCCCTGCAACGCTGAACATATTGCCAAAGTTCGCACTTGTTGCCATAAAGACATATTTTAATGTATTGGCAAAGGTCTTTCTCCCTTCAACCACACCGTCTTTCAAGATTCCGAGTTCTTTATCAAGAAGCACTATATCTGCAGATTCTTTTGCTACGTCCACCGCGGTATTAACTGATATCCCTACATCCGAAGCATGTATTGCAGTTGCATCATTTATACCATCTCCAATAAATCCTACAACATGGCTGAGCTTTTTCAGTGACAGGATAATCTTTTCTTTCTGATTCGGGTCAACCTCAGCGAATATATTGGCATTTTCAACTGCATGAAGTATTGCTTCATCACTTAGACTGTCAAGCTCATCTCCTGTCAACAGCCCCTTTATAGGAAATCTAACACTCTCTGCAATATATCTGGAGATGAATCTGTTATCACCTGTGATGATCTTAAGCTCCACTCCGAGCTTGCTCAGGTCAGTTATCATCCTTCTTACATCTTCTTTCGGAGGGTCAAGGAAGAGAAGAAATCCAACGAAGGTCATCTCTGATTCATCTTCCCTGCTATATACCTTCTTTTCTTTGACCTTTTTATATGCAAGCCCAAGTATACGAAGACCCTTGTTGCTCCATTCCTGATAAAGTCTGTTAATCTCATCCCTATATGAATTTATTTCCTGTTCTCCCCCTTCAATCTCTACATATTTGCACACATCTAAGATGCTCTTTAATGCGCCCTTTGATATAAGAATAGATTCACTTTTTTCTTTTACAACTATACTCAACCGTCTTCTTTGAAAATCATAAGGTATCTCGTCTATCTTTTCATAATTAGATATATCCTGTTTTTCAAAACTAACAATTGCTTCATCAATGGGATTTTTCAGACCTGTTTGATAGAATGAATTCAGAAATGCGTAGAAAATAATCTTTTTATTTCTATTTTGTTTTATGTCAAGATATTCGTGCAGATAGACCTTCCCTTCTGTTAGTGTACCTGTCTTGTCTGTACAGAGGATATCCATCGTCCCGAAATTTTCTATTGATGCCAGTCTCTTCACTATTACACCTTTTTCTGACATTGCCTGAGAGCCTCTTGCAAGATTTACACTTATGATGGCGGGAAGTAGCTGTGGCGTCAAACCTACAGCAAGGGCAAGCGAGAACAACAGGGCTTCTATAACAGGATGATGGAAATAGACATTCACACCAAATACTATAAGGATGAGAATAAGTGTGACTTCCATCAGAAGATATCCGTAACGCCTGACACCCCTTTCAAAGTCTGTCTCAGGGGATCTCAAAATAAGCCTGTCAGCAATCTTGCCGATCTCTGTGCCGCTACCTGTCTTTATTACAACTACAGTCGCTATACCACTTTCTACATTAGTCCCCATAAAGACACGATTGTTTCCCAGTCCCTTTTCCACAGGAAAGGTCTCACCCGTAAGTATCGCCTCATTTACAAAGAAGTCCTTTGCCTCTAATATTATGCAGTCAGCAGGGATGATATCTCCTGCAGATAGAAAGGCAATATCTCCAGGGACTATCTCATCGATAAATACATCCTTCTTCTTTCCATCCCTCTTCACCGTGGCCTTTGTCCTTACTGTCTGGATGAGCCTCTCGACTGCATTGGTAGCCCTGTATTCTTGAATGAAACTCAGAAAGCTGCTTAAAAATATTATTGCCAGTATAATTGCCGTATCAGTAAAGTCTTTGAGTATTGCAGAGACAATACTGGCAAATATCAGGATAATGATGATAGGGCTTTTGAATTGATTTAAAAAGAGCGAAAAACCAGTTTTCTTCTTTTTCTTTTTTAAGAGATTATGCCCGAAGACCGAAAGCCTCCTTTCAGCCTCAGCCTCGGAGAGTCCAGAAATAGATGTCTCCAGTTGCCGAAGCAACTCACCGACCTCTATTTCCCAGTATCTTTCAGGAATCTTCATTAGTTACAGCACCTCAAAGGCTATCATCGCACCTTTCCTGTCACATCTATGGATAATAGATAGATTTACCATTATGCTTTATGAGAGCGAGTTTATGAAAAATCTCTGATATTCAAATTTTTCCCTGCAATTTCATAATCAAAATCTTAAATTTCTCTCCTATGTAATACCTTCTATCCTCTGAGCCAAGCTTTACTGAATAGTCCTTCTTTCTGAAGGACGAGATTGCATCAATAATAGCCTTTACCTCTTCTTTAGATGCCTTAATCTCAATCCCCTTTTTCACCAGAAATTCCATATCAAAGGCATCCCTTATCTCTCTTCTACTAAGAAACGCTTCAATCTTTGACCTCATCGTCTCTTCTAAAGAAAGGGTCCTTACAAGGACCTGTGTATTAGAGTATCTGCTATAGGCAATTGTCATCTCTGTCTTAAACCTGCCAGATTTCTTTCTGATCTCTATCTTGAGGCTCCTCGGATAGCCCTTTGATCTTATCTCAAATATCATGGTGTGAAATTTATTCTTGGCATCTTTTACGTCATAGTAAAGTGAAAGATATTTTTTCAGCCCCTTAAAATAATCCCCTGTGTCAACTTCTTTATAAAGCCAAAAGTCAAGGTCAACAGAAAACCTGTTTAGACCATAACAGAGCCTTAGCATCGTGCCACCTGTAAATATTAGACTATCAAGAAACCTTCCGCTCTTGAGCCTGTCAAGAACCTCTATCTCAAACCTCTCCTGCTTGACTAAATCCTGCATATATCCTTAACCAGTTTTTTTGTCTTTTCTGGATAGTCTTTTAGTAGCCTCCCGATCTTTTTTAAATCAAGTTTGTTTATGTCAAGGGAGTCAATATCAAAGGCATATTTACCAAAGGAATAGAGATACATGGCATCTAAAAAGGCCTTTTCCTTTGTGGCAATGAATAGATTGTCCTGCTTTGTAAATCCAGAGTAAAGTTCCTTCCTTAATTTATAAAAGTTAAAAGCTACCCCCTCGATCTCGTATCTTATGCTCCTCTTAATACAGACTGATTCAAAAACACCCCTCTGCACCTGTGTGGTAACTTCATAGAAGGAAAGTGCGGTCATTAATGATATGTAGGATGGCACCTGAAGGATATTGGCAAGCCTGTAGAAATCCTCAGGTGTGTTTTTATCCCACCTCTCCTTTAAGATATAAAAATTCTTCTTCAGTCTGATAAACAAACCCTTTGCAACATACCTTGCGCATAAAACCCTTGCTGAATTCTCACTTATATTAAGGATTTCTGAAACATCTTCAGTGTTAAAATAAAGACGACCAACCAGTATTCTTAATTGGGGGTATTTCATTAAATATACATTATTAACACTTTTGTTAATTATGTCAACTTAAATCTATAAACCAAACTTCGTGAATAGATAATACTTTGGGAAATCTATGCAAAGGGTGAATAATGCTGAAAATCCAAGAACAATAAGAACCTGATGCAATGTGAGCGGCGAGACAAAGATGCCGTATATGCCCAATAAGGCAAACACAATTATAGTAAGCAGGCTGAAGATGAGTAATTCCCTGCCTGGCATGGATGACCAGAAGTGCCTCCTCTCCCTTATTATCAATACCCTGAACTGGCTGTTAAATATGAGATTCAGCATTACGAGGGTGCGCAATTTTTCCCATTCGAGATGAAAGTATTTCAGGCCTATCAGTATTACGATGACCCCCTCTATCACCAGCAGTATACCCGGAACGAGGGATGCGATAGTGATGTTTTTTACGTTCCACTTATTTGGATTTGGCGTATGCTTTACATTGTCTGTTGAAAGGGACATGGTCACGAAGTCATTGGCAAATACGAGGAGCGACATCCCGAGGAGTGAAAGCACTATGTCATGAAGCCATAAGAAACTTATGGTCAAAAGTCCCACAAATTCTATGACCTTCGTAACCTTGTTTATTACCCACGAAAGCATCCTCTGGTATGTCTGCCTGCTTATCCTCACCGCATCAATTATAACGCCTATGCCTGGTTCGGTTAAGACCACACTCGCTGATGCCTTTGCTACATCTGCTGCGTTATAGACAGCTATCCCCATCTCTGCCTGTTTAAGTGCAGGGGCGTCATTTACTCCATCTCCTGTCATACCAACCATGTGTCCCCTGGATTGAAGGAGTTTCACGACCCGGTATTTGTCTTCTGGATATATCTCTGCAAACCCGTCAATCTGACCAATAATCTTTATCTGTTCATCATCGCTCAGGCCTTTAATCTCTGTAAGTCTGATAATCTTGTCTCCGATCCCGACCTGACGGGCTATCTCCTTTGCTATGGCTATGTTATCTCCTGTGAGCATCACAGGCTTTACACCAAGTCCCTTTGCCTCCTCTATCATACTCTTAGAATCAGGTCTTGGAGGGTCTGAAAGGGGTAGCAGACCCGTAAGTTTAAGATTGTCTGTATCATCGCCCTCTGATTGAGCAACCACTATCGTCCTGTATCCTTTCTGAGAAAACTCTTCTATTGTTCTATTCGCCTTCTCTATGGTCTCTTTATCAGTCTCTCTGCACATGGATATGATTACCTGTGCCGCACCTTTGACAACCCTTAGCCTTTTCCCATCTGCTTCAACAATAGCCTCTGTCCTCTTGATTGAAGGATTAAAGGGTGTATAAAAAATCTGTCTGTATGTATTAAGATCAATCCCTTTACCTCTGGCATAGTCGATAACTGCAAGGTCTATTATGTCCATGCCCTCCTCTTTCGAGGCCATTGCTGCTATTCTTATAACATCCTCTTTTGTATATCCTGAAAATGGTATGCTCTCAGCAACAGACAATTTATTCTGAGTTATTGTTCCTGTTTTATCCAGACAGAGCACATCTATTGAGGCAGCGTCTTCTATTGAGTCAAGCCTCGTCACTAACGCACCCTTCTTAGCAAGCTCCATTGCACCAACTGCCTGAACTATCGTGAGCACTGCTGGAAGTGCAACAGGAACAGCTCCCATAAGAAAGATAACAGCCAATGTGAGCACCGTTACAAGATGCTCGTGCAAGTGCATCGCAAAACCATATATCAGAACAACAAACAACGCCGCTATACCAAGATACATCATATATCTAACTATGACCATCATCACTTCCTGCTGATGGGACTTTGGTTTTGCTGTTTTGACCAGTTCCGCTGTCTTTCCGAAGTATGTGTTCATACCTGTGTTAACAACCACACATCTTGCTTCACCCTGCTTTACCACAGAGCCTGAATAGACAATATCTGATTGTTTTGCGCTTATCGGAAGGGATTCGCCTGTAAGGGCTGACTGGTCAACAGAGAGTTCACCGCTTATAATCTTAGCATCTGCAGGTACTATATCGCCAAGTTTTATGGCGATTATATCTCCTGGCACTATCTCTTTTGCCTCTTCCGTTATCCACTTACCATCCCGCAGCACCTTTGCATTAATGGCAAGTTTCTTCTTTAAAAGCTCTACCGCCCTTTGTGAACCCCGTGAGTGTATGTGACCAATGATGGCGTTTATTGTAAGCAACACAAAGATTATTATCCCTTCAAGATGGTGTCTCAAAATAAAAGAAAGGACCATCGCCAGTTCTAGCAGCCAGGGCATAGGGCCCCAGTAACGCAGAAGGAATTCGATAAGAGGGTGCCTCTTTTTCTCTATTATCTCGTTATATCCAAAGGTCTTGAGGCGATCCCTTACTTCAGAATCACTGAGGCCATTTATTGATGCATCTAAGGCCTTGAGGGTATCATCAATCGATAACTCTTTGTATTCAGATGTATTACGGGCTTTTAAATCCATCACTCCCTGTCGATCTCGGTGCCTTCTGATAAAACCTCTCCGCATACTCCTTCACCATCCTTCTTGCGCTGAATAACGGGGCTGTGCTTTTAATCGCTTCTTTCATGATCTTTACCCATCCGCGTGGTATACCGTTATCATCATTTTGTAATAAAGGGGTATAACCTCTTTTTCAAGGATATCATAAATTGCCCTGGCATCATCTGTATCATTCCCTTTCCCCTCAAAGGCCCATCCATTCCTGCCATTAAATCCCTCAACCCACCATCCATCAAGGATACTTACATGAGGCACCCCATTCAGCGATGCCTTCATGCCGCTTGTGCCGCTTGCCTCAAGCGGGGGCCGCGGATTATTAAGCCATACATCCACACCATGGGTCATGTACTGGGCAAGCTGTTCATCATAGTTTTCAACAAAGGCAATCCTTCCTCAAAATCAGGGTCAATGGCATGATTAAAAACCTGCTGGAGTATCCTCTTGCCTGCATCATCTGCTGGATGTGCCTTTCCTGCAAATACAATCTGCACAGGCATCCAGCGATTATTAATGATCGCCTTGAGCTTTTCTATATCCTGAAATAAGAGGTATGCCCTTTTGTATTCAGCAAACCGTCTTGCAAATCCAATAGTAAGGGCTGCTGGCTCAAGGAGTGTTCTTCAAAACCAAGCCCTCCTGCATAAAAGGGGAGCGAGTGCTGCAGCCCATATTCTGCTGAAAAGTAGGCAATGGGAAGACAATCTAAATCAACAATATTTTCAGAAAACCAGCCTTTTTTTGTATTTATCTCCTTGAGGAATTTTGAGGTAACAACATCGTAATGGTGAAGGTATTCTGGATCATTTGATGCCTGATTCAAAACATCTGCTGGAAGCTCCGTGAGCATCTTTAAGGGTTATGCGTGCATTCCTTCCATGCCTGACGGTTGAGCATCTTAAAGAGCATCCTTGCCTCAGGATGCCAGCTCCACCAGAGATTGTAGGCAAGCTCTCCAAGGTCTGCTATCCTGCCGGGTAAGTAAGGGAATCTATTTCTTAGGTCATCCATAGGGCATTCCCTTTATAAATGGCCTCTGCATAAATCCATAGACATGCTGATTACATCATTCTGAATACCTGTCTCCATAAAACCGAGTTTTTTTCCAGAATGACAATGTGCCATAATTGTCAGCCCTCACCGTTATGAATATCTTTTTTACAATGGAGTGCCTTTTTAAATGTACCGCTAAAAGGTTAAATGCACTGGTTCCGTAACCCATTCGTCTGTTATTCCTGTCGAATATTATCAGACTCATCTCCGCAGATTTTCCGGGGATCAGATTATACAGACCGATAAACCCTATCCGCTCTGAAGCATGCTCAATAAGCAGGTATGGAGGTCTTTTTCATCCACCACCAGAATGAGAGCCACGTGGGAATCAGCGTCTTATGCCTGAAGTCAGTAAAGAGAAAGAGATTATATTCATTTTTAAATCCCTGCGATAGAAATTTTGCATCAACAAACCTCAGCGGTCTCAGCCTGATACCTTTGTCTTCCATAAATCTCGGAATTTTGCCTAAGAACATCCATTACCTTTTCACTACAAGGACAGGGATCTTTGTGTCCTTATGGATAACCCCGAAGGTAACACTGCCGAGAAGCACTGCCTTTAATGCGCTCCTGCCGTGGGACCCTATAACTATAAGGTCAACCTTTGACTTTTCAGCCTCCTTTATGATCTCCTCAACAGGATGCCCTGACCTGATAACCATTTTTGACTGAATGCCTTTCTTCTTGCACACTCTCTCAGCCTCTTCAAGATAGTCCCCAGCAGACTCTCTGAGATAATCCTCGACAGGCTCTACCAGATGTGTGGGTGCAGCCATAGATGGTACAGACTTAGTTACAAATAGACTTCTATCAATTACTGAAAGCAATACAAGATGAGCACCTATCTGTTTTGCAAGGTCAGATGCATATTCTACAGCCTTTATGGCAGTTGCAGAGCTGTCTGTTGGCACAAGAATCTTTGAAATCATAAAACCTCTCCTTTTAGGTCAATAATTGCAGAGACATTTTATTAAAAATCTCCCCACATCCCTCTTTTCCAACGAAAGCATGTTCCTCACTTTAGTAAAGGTCAGGAGGGATTTTATATATCAAGTTTACACTATTATACACCTGTTGTTTACAGGCTTTCTGCTTCTATTACTTCCTTCAATACAATAGCATTGTTGTGTTCCCTGTCCTTTGTGGCGAATAAGAGGGTAACCGTTCCCCTCTTTGCCTCTGCCCTCAATCTCTCTATTATCTCCTTTTTATCCTTCAATTCCTCCTTGTATCTCCTTTTGAATTCCTCCCATTTAGATGGATCATGGGAAAACCACTTTCTCAGCTCGTCACTCGGTGCGATATCCTTGAGCCATTCATCAATCCTTGCATCTTCCTTCTTAATCCCCCTTGGCCATAGCCTGTCAACAAGGATTCTCTTTCCATCGTCTTTCGAAGGGGGGTCGTATACTCGTTTAATCTTCAGTATTTTTGCCTCCCATCTGATCACTAATCTTTTTCTCTTTCTTAGTTTCATCATTCTTATTAGGGGGTTCTTCAATCTGATCAGGTTC
>JBNAVX010000093.1:0-9904 GCA_049700155.1 Thermodesulfovibrionales bacterium | reverse complement strand
AAAGTGAAGCCCCGACTAAAGTCGGGGAGCTTCACTCATAAATTTATGAATTAAGCGGGTTAGAGAGGAGAAGATAATGGAGGGGATTAAAGGGGTGTGTTAGGTTTGTTTTATGAATTTAGATTATTTTGATGATATTTCAATAATATGTTTATTTTTATGTGATATAATCTTTTTGCATAATGGCAGAGAATGGGAATAAAAAAGATAAAAAAAGAAAAAAGATCTTGGTTTTTCTACTATCTTTTCTTCTTTTGCTCTTTGCAGGACTTTATTTTCTTATTCAAAGTCCGATCTTTATCAACTTTTTAGGTTCAGTTATTGGAGCCAGGCTTGGCTATAAAATCAATTTAAGGAGTATTTCTTTTTCTCCTAAACTGGAAGGTGCAATCTCGGACCTTGAGATTAAAAGATTGAAGGATGGAGGATTAGATTTCTTCAGCCCACATATTGATTTCAAAGGTAAAATCAGAATGCCTTTTAAAGGTGAAGTAGAAAAGATTACGATGACACAACCTAAATTAAAGTTTCGTTACGAAAAAAAGAAAAAACTTGACCTTTCATTCATAAAAAAACTCCCAGATATTCATTTATTATCAATTAAAAGAGGAGAGTTTGATTTATCTTTTGCAAAATCTTCGCAGATAATCAGAATCAGTGATATTAACCTTGAGATAAGAGATTTTTCTCCTGAAAAAGGTGGAAGGATGACATTGGATGGAAATCTTAAGATTCTCTCCAATAATTATGATGGAATGAAAGGAGATGGAAATATAAAAGCCCAGTTTAAATTCTCGAAGATTTTTCCAGAGCCTGTAGGAGAAGGTTTTCTCGATTTAGTTATCGATTCAGGTCTATATAAGTCAAGTTCATTCAAGAATTTAGTTGTTAGATTTCCAGTCAATTTTAATAAAGAAAAAATAGATATTAATTCATTATCCCTGATTTTAGATTCTCTTTTATTTAAAAGAGATGGCAGAGAGACAGGTTTAAGAGATCTAAAGTTGCAGGCTTCTATCAAGTATGACTTAAAAACAGGCATAATAGATTCAAATGTAATAGAAGGCAGAGTTTCTAATCTGGGGATTTTAAAAGGCAGTGTCAAAGGCACTCTCCGGAGTGACTTTCCATGGAATGCATCTTTTAAAGTTTCTGTAATTAATTTTGAGAATATTTACTCTATTTTCAGACCTTTTTTACCTTTAGAGTATCGAAAATGGTTTGTAAAAGGTTCAGGTGTGATAGACACATATATAAAAGGAAATTATGCTATGCGAAGATTTTCGTGGGATGGAGAGATGATACTCCATTTCAAGCAAGGTGAATTTGGCTCACCTGATGGAACTAAGGCAGGTCAAGGGATTGAAGGGGAAGTGATTTTAAGAATTAGATCTCCAACTGCAGAGAGAAAAATTGATTTTGAACTTTCTTCAGAAGCAGGTGGAGGTGAGGTCCTGTGGGGAAGATATTATAAAGATTTATCAGGAGAGAAGATTAGATTGAATTCTCTTGGTAGTTTTTTTTTGAATGCTTCACCGCATCTTGAATTTCAAAGTTCTCTTGATTTATTCAAAACAGGTGAATATAACCTTTCAGGGATTATTCAGAAGAATGAAACAGTTATTGACTTAAAAGCACAGAAGATTTCTCATAATAAGGTATTGTCTATTTTTAAAGATTATCTTAGCCAGGATCTTCCTTCATTCTCAAATATCCAATCTGATGGAAATTCCCAGATTGAGATGAGGATACTCAGAAAAGATGGGAAGCTCTCTGTTAAAGGTGTTTTTGAAATAAAAGATGCATCTATAGATATTCCAGATAAGTCTCTATCTATAAATGGATTGAACCTTATGCTTCCTTTTGATCTTTTTTATCCCCCCTCATTAGAGATTTCAGAATCCCGTAGTAAGAGTAAGACAGGTTATTTGATAATTGAAAAATTTGAAAAAGGAAAAATAAGGTTAGAAGGTTTATCTATTCCTCTGGTACTTTCTCAGAACAACTTATTTATCCTTGAAGAGATACATTTATCACTTTTAGGTGGAAAGATTAATATCTCAAACTTTCAGGGAAGAGATATCATTTCATCATCAAGACAATTTAGTTTTAGCCTCGGAATCCAGGATATGGATATTAATTTTTTGGGTGAGAACTTAATGGGAATGAATTTAGCCGGTCTTCTTAAGGCAGATTTTACTGAGATAAGATATCAGTATGGAACATTATATTCTCAAGGGAAGACTTCAGCAAAGATTTTTGGGGGAGACATAGAAGCTACAAACATTCTTGTGAAAGATATCTTTTCGAAAGCCAGAAAGATTAGAGGCGATATTATATTCAAAGATATAGACTTGGAAAAAGTTACTGAAAATATTAAGATAGGCAAAATGACAGGAATAATAGAGGGTTCTATTAAAAATCTTGAGATAGAGTATGGACAGCCATCTCGTTTTATCCTTGATATAGATTCTGTTAAAAAGAGTGGAGTGCAACAAAAAATAAGCATGGATGCTGTTGAGAGTATATCAATCCTTGGCACAGGCTCAGAGGGTATTGGTAGGATACTCAAAAGTGGTATAAGGAGTTTTTTCAAAGAATATCCTTATAGCAGGATAGGTATAAGATGTACTTTAGAAAACGACAAATTTTCTATAAGGGGAAAGATTCACTCAGGAGGGACAGAATATTTAGTGCGAAAATCTTTCTTAAGAGGTATTGATGTAGTGAATCAAAATCCTGATAATATCATCAGTTTTAAAGATATGCAGGAAAGGATTAAAAGGATATTCAGAGTGAAGGATGAAAGAAAATCATAAAGGAGGAGTGAGTATGAGAAAGAAATGTAAATTATTAATAATTAATTTAGTTGTCTTAATAGCTGCATGTGTAACTGTGAACATTTATTTCCCAGCAGCCGCAGTCCAGAAAGCAGCAGATGAGATTGTTGAGGATGTCAGGAAGATGGAGAAAAAGGATGAACAGAAGATCGAGCAGAAACAGATGAATTTATTACAAAAAATAAAGATGTTCAGTTGGGTGACTGCAGAAGCGAATGCCCAGAATATAGACATCGAGGTTTCTACACCAGCAATAAGGGCATTAAAAGAGTCCTTAAAACAGAGATTTCCTCAGTTAAAACCTCTATATGATAAAGGCAATATCGGAGAAAATAATGTTGGTTTTTTGGAAACGAGGGATATAGCAGGCTTGAACCTTAAAGAAAAAGCAGACCTAAACCGGTTGGTAGAAATGGAAAACAAAGATCGTAAATCTCTATACACAGAGATCATGAAGGCGAATAATTTCGGTCCCGAGGTCCTGCCCCAGATTCAGAAGATATTTGCTAATAGCTGGCGAGAAAAGTCACAGTCAGGATGGTGGATACAGAACGATAAAGGGGATTGGGAAAGGAAGAAGTAAAAATTATAAGATCTTACTTTCTTAGTTCTCCCCCGGTCTTTCTAAGGATATGGTCTACAAGGGATGAATGAATTTTATCAACCTCTTCATCTTTAAGGGTTCTGTCTTTTGACCTGTAGGTGATACTAAATGCAAGACTCTTCATCCCTGTAGGTATATTTTCTCCTTTATAAGAATCAAATATTGAGACTTCCTCTATAACATCTGATGGAAAAGTCCTGATTAACTCAAGAATATCAGAAGAAAGGATGTCTTCATTAACAACCACAGCAATATCACGTTCAATAGATGGGTATCTCGGTATTGGGACATAGGTAATGAAATCAGGTATGAGTTTAATGAGTAGATCAATGTCTAATTCAAAAAGAAATATCTCAGGTTTGGGTTTTTTAATATTCAGCCTTTCTGCAATTTCAGGCAAAAGTAATCCTAAATATCCGACTTTTTTGTCGTTAATATTTATATCAGATGCCTGTCCATAGAGCAAAAAAGGTTCAGAAGAATGGATAAAAGAATATCCTCTTATCTTGAATTCGTCAAACAGGGATTCAATCACTCCTTTGACTATAAAAAATCCATGTGTATCTTCCTTCCAGAGAGTAGGCCTTTTTTCTCTATAATAGATGCCTCCGAGTTTTAAACTCTCAATGGGAAATTGTCTGCCAGCGTCTTCAAATATCGTAGATATCTCAAAAAGCCTTATATCATCAATTCTTCTGTCAAGATTATACTTTAAATTCTCGAGTAAAGAAGGTATCAGTGTTGTTCTGAGCAATGAATCCTCTTTTCTAAGAGGATTTTTGATAGAGATAGTATTACGCCTTTTATCCATCTCTGGAATGGAGATAATATCAAGGCTTTCTGGACTCATAAAACTATAATTTATTACCTCGGTAAAACCCTGTTTTCTTATACTATCTCTTATAAGAGAAACAACTCTATTTTTTTTATTTGGCTTGGCTGTAGTAAGGGAACTCCTTGGCATAGTTGATTTAATCCTGTCGTAACCATATAACCTTGCTATCTCTTCAGAGACATCACTGACATTTATTAAATCACGCCTGTGCGGAGGTGGATAAACGATGAAAGAATCTCCTTTGTTTTCAACTGGTATTCTAAGACCATTAAGGATTTCAAGCATCTCATCTTTTGGCAGATGTGTGCCAAGAAATTTATTTATCATTTCATATTTTATCTCAATAGTTTCATGGAGATATTTGATAGGATATGAATCTATCAATTCGTATATCGTGCCACCTGCAATTTTCTTTATTAAAAAAGTTGCCCTGTTAAGAGCATTTATAAGAAATTCTATATCTGTTCCTCTTTCAAACCTGTAAGATGACTCGCTTATAAGACCGATGGCTTTTGATGTCCTCCTTACAGAAAAAGGTTCAAAGTATGCACTCTCAAGAAAAATGTTAGTTGTATTTACGTCTACTTCTGTGTTAAGCCCACCCATAACTCCAGCGATTGCAATAGGTTTTTCAGAATCCCATATAAGTAATGCATCTTCAGGGACTTTACGCTCAATTCCATCAATAGTGAAAATCTTCACATCTTTGATACCAATGTTATCAGGTGTGGCTATTCTTATTCTTTTTCCTGCTATCTTATCAGCATCAAAGGCATGAAGTGGATGTCCAAACTCTAAAAGTACATAGTTAGTTATGTCAACAATATTATTGATCGAGCGTATTCCGCATTTCTCGAGCCTTTTTTTCATCCAGTCTGGAGAATCTGAGACTTGAACTCCCTTTATTACCCTCCCAGTGTATCTGTTACACAGGTCTGTATTCAATATCTCAACAGTAAAATCAGAAACAGATGCTTTCTCTGTGACATCATGTTGTGGTAAAAAAAGCGGGAGTCTGTAAAATGCTGATATCTCCCTGGCAATTCCGACAATACTAAGACAGTCAGGTCTATTAGGTGTAATATTGATCTCAAGAACTACATCATCCTCAAAACGTTCAGTTGCTTCTACCTCAAAACCAATCATGGTGAGAGTATTAGCTACTTCTTCGGCTGTAGAGGTAACAGCAACAAATTTTTTCAACCATTCAAAGGGTACACGCATAATATTATTTTCAATTAAAACTGTTTCAAAAACCTTATATCGTTCTCAAAAAATAGCCTTATATCATCTATAGAAAATTTAAGCATAGTCAGTCTTTCAACTCCCATACCAAATGCAAAACCAGAATATATTTTGGTATCATAACCGACCATTTCAAATACACGTGGATGGATCATACCTGCGCCTAATATCTCTATCCAGCCTGTATTTTTGCATATTCTGCATCCCTTTCCTGAGCAGAAAATGCATCCTATATCTACCTCTGCACTCGGCTCTGTAAAAGGGAAATAACTCGGTCTGAATCTTACAGGGGTGTCAATATTGAAAAAACTATGTATAAAAGACTCTATTACTCCTTTGAGATCGCTGAATGAGATATCTGTGTCAACCATAAATCCTTCAACCTGATGAAACATCGGAGTATGAGATACATCCGAATCACATCTATATACCTTGCCAGGGGCGATGACTTTCAAAGGAGGTTTCCTTTTTTCCATAACCCTTATCTGTACAGGAGAAGTGTGTGTTCTCAGGACTAAATCCTCAGATATATAAAATGTATCCTGCATATCTCTTGCAGGATGGTCTTTGGGGATATTCAGTGCCTCAAAATTATAATAGTCCGTCTCAACCTCAGGACCTTCTTCTACATCAAAACCCATTGAGACAAATATCGAGATTATCTCAGAGAGGATCTTGTTGACTGGGTGTTCTCTACCAAACGGGATAAATTTACCCGGAAGGGTAATATCTAATGCTTTTGAAGATACAAGCCTCCTGTATTCTTCAGACTTTAAAGAGATCTCTTTTTTTTCGATCTCTTCTACAACAATCTTTTTAAGATTATTTATAGCTTTCCCATATTCTGGTCTTAATTCAGGTGCGATTAAAGATAGATTTTTGAGGCTTGAAGTAATCAAACCCTTTTTACCAAGATATTTAATCTTCAGTTGCTTTATATCCGAAAGGGATTTTGCCGATTCTAATTCTTTGAGAAATGATTCCTTGAGAGAAAGGATTTCATCCACTTTTTATCCGTTAAGGAAGTCTATTTTGTCTAATACTAATAATTTGAAGAATAGGCTAATTTTCATTTTTTACTTTTTCGACCAGCTGGCTGAAAGAAGCAGGGTCATTATAAGCCATATCAGCGAGTGCCTTTCTGTTTAAAGCTATATTTGCCTTTTTCATCTTTGAGATAAATTGGCTATATGTCAGTCCGAGTGCACGCAATGCCGCATTTATCCTTATAATCCAGAGGGACCTGAATTCCCTTTTCCTGTTCCTACGATCTCTATAAGCATACAGAAGCGACCTGTCAACAGCCTGTTTTGCAATCCTGAAGAGTCGGCTTTTAGCAGAATAGTATCCTTTTGCCTTTTCTAAAACTCTTTTTCTCCTTCTTCTTGTTTTATATCCACCTTTTGCTCTTGGCATCTTTCCTCCTCTATAATAAACTTAAAAGTACTGGGTTGCTTTCAATTGTATGGTAACAATCTCTTTATACTTTTTTGTTCACTCTCTGAAACAATAGTGGTCTTTCTCAGTCCCCTTGTCCTCTTTGAAGGCTTTCCTGTAAGGAGGTGGCTTTTATAAGCCTTTCTCCTCATGATTTTGCCTTTACCTGTAAATTTAAACCTCTTAGCTGCTCCTCTGTGAGTTTTAAGTTTTGGCATTTTTACTCCTTTAAACTTTATACTTAATTCTTAGGTGTCAGAATCATAGTTATATGGTTCCCTTCTAATCGTGGTGATTGTTCAATATTAAATTTACCTGTTAATGTATTGAGTATCTTTTCAAATACTCTCATACCATATTCAGGTCTTACAATCTCTCTGCCCCTAAAAAACATTGTTACCTTTGCTTTGTCACCTTCATCCAGGAAACGTCTTATATTTTTTACCTTCAACCCGAGGTCATGTTCTGTTATTTGTGGTCTTATTTTTATCTCTTTTATCTCTGCTGTTTTTTTCTGTACCTGTCTTTTACTCAGCTGATATCTATATTTTCCAAAATCTAATATCTTACATACAGGTGGTTTTACATTTGGAGCCACTTCTACGAGATCAAGTCCTCTCTCACCTGCAATCTTTAATGCATCAGAAAGTGGCATAATACCAAGTTGTTTTCCATCAATATCTACAAGTCTAACCTCCTTTGCCTTTATTCTTTCGTTTGCCCTTATCTCTTTATTTATACTTACACCCCCGAAAGTTAAATATGTTCAGAATTCAAAAGGATTTAAGATTCTAACATAAAATACTTTTACAATTCATTGCTTTTATTTTTTATTTTTTCTTTTATTATTGTTATGAAATCGTCTATTGTAAATGGACCGATATTCTCACCGCTCCGTTTCCTAACAGTTATTTTGTGTTCGGAAATCTCTTTATCACCTATTATAACCAGATATGGTATCTTCCTCAAGGTTGCATTCCTGATCTTATAACCTATCTTTTCATTTTCTGTATTTAATTCTGTTCTTATTTGCTCAGATTTTAGACGTTCCTTAATTGATATTGCATAATCTGTATGTCTTTCAGAGATCGTGAGAACTTCAACCTGCACAGGTGCCAGCCATACAGGAAATGCACCAGCATAATGTTCTATTAGCACACCGAAGAACCTCTCAAGAGAACCCATTAACGCCCTGTGTATCATGATAGGTCTGTGTTCTTTACCGTCTCTCCCTCTGTATGTGATGTCAAACCTTTCAGGGATATTAAAGTCAACCTGAATTGTGCTACACTGCCAGGGCCTATTCAGAGAATCCTTTACTTTTATGTCTATCTTGGGTCCGTAAAAGACACCTTCGCCGGCATCTATTTCATAAGAAAGGCCTTTTATGCTGAGTGCCCTTATTAGCGCATTAGTTGATCTCTCCCAATTTTCAATACTTCCTACATATTTTTCAGGTCTTGTAGAAAGATAGATTTCATAATCTTCGAAACCGAAGGTTTTTAAAATAAAAATAGTGAATTCTAATACCCCGAGTATTTCATCTTCTATCTGGTCTTCTCTACAAAAAATATGTGCATCATCCTGTGTAAACCCCCTCACCCTTAAAAGTCCATGTAGTACTCCTGAACGCTCATATCTATAGACAGTTCCGAGCTCTGCATATCTTAAGGGAAGGTCTCTATAACTTTTTAAAGAACTTTTATATACATAAATGTGAAATGGGCAGTTCATGGGCTTGATCTGGTAGTCTATTTCTTCAATTTTCATTGGTGAATACATATATTCGCTGTAAAAATCAAGATGCCCACTCTTCTGCCAAAGCTGTAATTTTGCGATATGTGGGGTGTAAAGTATTTTGTAATCAGCCCTGTAATGTTCTGCCAGCCAGAAATCTTCTATAGCCCTTCTAATAATTGCTCCATGCGGGTGCCACATAATGAGCCCTGGACCGATATCCTCACTTATGCTGAAAAGGTCAAGTTCCTTTCCGAGTCTTCTGTGGTCACGCTTTTTAACCTCTTCAAGAAAAAGCAAATATTTCTCCAAGTCCTTTTTATCTGTAAAAGATGTTCCATAGATCCTCTGGAGCATCTTGTTTTTCTCGTTTCCACGCCAGTATGCACCTGCTGTACTTAGGAGTTTAAAAGCAGTTATCTGTCCTGTTGAGTCAATATGTGGTCCCCTGCATAAGTCTATAAATCCGCCTTCCTCATAAAGACTTACTTTGTCTTCCTGTATTTCCTCAAGAAGTTCAACCTTATAATCTTCACCTAATTTTCTAAAAAGTTCTATTGCCTCTTTTCTTGATACAATTCTTTTCACGAAAGGATTATCCTGTTTGATAATATCGCCCATCTTTTTTTCTATCAGTTTCAGGTCTTCAGGAGTGAATGGCTTATCAATATCAAAATCATAATAAAAGCCATCTTCTGTTGCTGGACCTATCGCAAGTTTTGCCTCAGGAAAGAGTTCTTTTACAGCATGTGCCATAACATGTGACGTGCTGTGTCTGAAGATTTCCCTATCCTCTTTTAAGTTGAAATTAAAAACTCTAATTAAAGTCCTCCGTCAAAATTCTAATTAATAATTCCCTGTGAAAAGCCACAGGGTTTAATTGTGTCATTCTCTGCCTGACCAGAAAATCCAGTTTCTCCGTTCTGGATTCACCTGTTAAGTCGGGTAATAACAGTTTTTTTATGTTTGATACCCTGCCTCTTACCGCAGGGTCTTTATTGTTGATGAAACTTAATTATAATAATACACAATATTTTTCTTATATTTCAATGAGTTAAAAAGTTTACTATCTTTATCCATACAGAAAAATAGAAAATGCTTATTGTTTCTTGTCAATGACGAAATCTTTTCAGCATCTCTTAATAGTCCTTATCTTATGTCCTAAAACAATTTCAGAGTGTTATTACAAAAATTTAATAATGTTAC
>JBNAVX010000092.1:0-9974 GCA_049700155.1 Thermodesulfovibrionales bacterium | reverse complement strand
ATTTTCACAGGCAAAAGCCAGTAGATAATTATATTGTAGATTTCTTCTGTAATAATATGAATGTCATTTTGAACTCGTTTCTAAATCTCTAACTACATTTTTGGGTTAAAATAATACAATATTATTAGCCCATATTATTCATAAAATTTTTGGCAGATGTAGTATTTGAGCGGATTTAAATTCTTTCGAAGAAAGAATTTACCTCGGAGGCTCGATTTTAATCGAGCCGAGAATGAGCGAGAATACTGCATCTGCCAATTTCTCATAAGTTTATGAATTAAGTGGGTTAGATATACGATCTCAATACATCCCTCTATCCAGTGTCCTATATTGAATTGCTTCTGAGATATGGTGTGCCTGAATATCTTCAGATGCCTCGAGGTCTGCTATAGTGCGGGATAACTTAAGTATGCGAGTATAAGCCCTTGCAGATAGACCAAGCTTATGCATTGCATTATCAAGAAGCGATTGGGCATCGGGATTAAGTTTACAATATTTCTTTATATGTCTTGTCTTCATCTGACCATTGGAATATATCTTTTTTTCATCTTTAAAACGTTCAAGTTGAATCGCCCTTGCAGCAACAACCCTTTTCCTTATCTCTGCTGACCTTTCACCAGAATATTCAGTCGAAAGGTCTTTATATGGGACTGCAGGAACTTCTATATGGATATCAATTCTATCAAGAAGTGGACCAGAAACCCTATGTCTGTATCGGTGTATCTGCGATGGAGTACACATGCATTGGTGTCTGGTGTCTCCGAGGTAACCACAGGGACAGGGATTCATTGCAGCAACAAGCATAAATGAGGCAGGATAGGTTATTGATGCAACCGCCCTTGATACAGTCACTTCACCATTTTCAAGTGGTTGCCTGAGAACCTCAAGCACATTCCTTTTGAACTCAGGTAGTTCATCCAGAAACAGCACACCATTGTGTGATAGACTGACTTCCCCGGGTTTGGGTATCTGACCTCCTCCTACTAATGCTACATCTGATATTGTATGATGTGGCGAACGGAAAGGTCTTGTTGCAAGAAGAGGCTGTCCTTCCTTAAGGAGTCCAACAACACTGTGTATCCTTGTTGTCTCAAGTGCCTCATCAAATGTCATATTTGGAAGGATTGTAGGTAGCCTTTTTGCAAGCATGGTCTTTCCTGAGCCAGGAGGTCCAATCATCAACACATTGTGACCACCTGATGCAGCAACCTCAAGTGCCCTCTTTGCATGTTCCTGACCTTTTACCTCAAAGAAATCATCTTCATAGATAGAGTTTTCTTCCATTGCTTTATTGATATTCACTTCAAAAGACTTTTGAAATTTATTCTCACTGAGAAAATCAATAACTTCTGGGAGACTTTTAATCCCGAATACAGGTACCCCTTGAACAACAGCAGCCTCTGGGGCATTCTCTTCTGGAAGTATTAGGCCTTTAAGACCAAGTTCTTTAGCCTTTAGAGCCATTGACAGAGCTCCTTTTACAGGTTTAATCCTTCCATCAAGTGAGAGTTCCCCTGTGAAAAGATAACCTTCTGCTGAACCGGGGTTTATTATGCCTTCAGCACTGATTATTCCGATTGCTATAGGGAGGTCAAAAGACGAGCCTTCTTTCTTCAGATCTGCAGGTGCAAGATTAACAGTTACCTGTTTTAATGGAAATGAAAATCCAATGTTTTTTAAAGCAGCCCGTACCCTGTCTTTTGATTCTTTTACAGCAGTATCAGGCAGTCCAACCATTGAAAAATGAGGTAACCCACGAGATGTTATGTCTACCTCAACTTCAACAATATAGGCGTCTATCCCTATGATACTTGCACTGAGAACTTTTGATAGCACCTGTAAATTATATTTTTTAAGTTTATTAGAAATCAATATGGTAAAATATTCTTCTAATTCTTAAGAAGAAAGGAATGTCATGTCACAGATACAGATAAGTATAGAAGAAGAGATGAAGGGTTCTTACCTTGATTACGCTATGAGCGTGATTATAGGAAGGGCGCTACCTGAGGTCAGAGATGGTCTAAAACCTGTGCAGAGAAGGATTCTCTATGCCATGTTTAGAGAAGGTCTTCTACCAGGAAGGAAATTTTCAAAGTGTGCTGGTGTTGTAGGAGAGGTCTTAAAGAAATATCACCCCCATGGTGACACAGCAGTATATGATGCCCTTGTCAGACTGGCACAAGATTTTAATATGAGGTATCCACTCATAGATGGTCAGGGAAATTTTGGCTCTATAGATGGCGATCCACCAGCAGCTTATAGGTATACAGAGGCAAGGCTTGCATCTCTTGCAGAAGAGCTCCTTGCTGATATAGACAAAGAGACAGTTGATTTTATCCCAAATTTTGATGAGACAACTGAAGAGCCAGTTGTTCTACCATCAAGAATACCCAATCTAATTATAAATGGTTCTTCTGGCATAGCTGTTGGTATGGCAACGAACATCCCACCCCATAACCTTGGTGAGATTGTGGATGGACTCATCATGCTCCTTGAAAACCCGGAGGTTACCATTAAAGACCTTCTGACAGTGATAAAAGGTCCTGATTTTCCTACAGGGGGCATTATACATGGAACAGAAGGAATAATTCAGGCATATAACGAAGGAAAGGGACTCATTAAAGTAAGGGCAAAGGCAAGAATAGAAAGAGAACATCGAGGAGATGAGAATATCATAATAACAGAACTCCCTTATCAGGTTAATAAAGCAAAGTTGATAGAAAAGATTGCTGAACTTGTAAGGGAAAAAAAGATAATAGGGATCTCAGAAATAAGAGATGAGTCTGACAGGGATGGGATAAGAATTGTTCTTGAGCTTAAAAGGGGTGAGATAGCAGAGGTGATACTAAATAATCTTTACAAGCATACCCAGATGGAAAGCACCTTCGGGATTATTATGTTAACACTTGTGAATGGTCAGCCGCGTATTTTAGGGCTTAAAAGGCTACTGCACAATTTCCTCCAACATAGAAGAGAGGTAATCCTAAGAAGGACCCGTTTTGAACTCAGAAAGGCTGAGGAAAAGTTACATATATTAGAAGGATTAAAGATAGCCTTAGACCACCTTGATGAAATAATTAACTTAATTAAACAATCAAGAACACCTGAAGAGGCAAAGACTTCTTTAATGAAGAATTATCCTTTTTCAGAAATACAAGCCCAAGCGATCCTTGATATGAAACTCCAGAGATTGACTGGTCTTGAGAGGGAAAAGATAGTAAAAGAATTTAGCGATACATTAAAAGATATAGAGAGACTTAAGGCAATACTTGGAAGTGAAGCACTCGTTTCAAATCTTATTAAAGAGGAACTCCTTGAGATTAAGAAGAAATTTGCTGACGAAAGGAGGACAGAGATTACCTCTGAGACCAGAGAGATCACAATAGAAGACTTAATAATAGATGAAGAGATGGTTATTACATTGTCACATCATGGTTATATAAAAAGAAATCCTTTAAGTATATACAGAAGTCAAAGAAGAGGCGGAAAAGGGCTTGTTGGGATGGAGACAAAAGAAGAGGATTTTGTTGAACAACTCTTTATAGGAGCAACACATGATTATATACTCTTCTTTTCTAATCTTGGACGTCTTTACTGGCTCAGGGCATTTCAGATACCCGAGGCAGGCAGGGCTACAAGGGGTAAACCTCTTATAAACTTACTCTCACTTTCAGAGGGCGAGAGGATTACCACAGCCCTCCCTGTTCGTCAATTCAAAGAGGGTTTCCTTGTGATGTTTACGAAGAAAGGTATAGTTAAAAAGACAGCCCTTGAAGAATACAGTAACCCTCGCGGAAGAGGAATAATTGCAATAACTCTTGATGAAGGTGATGAACTTATTGCAGTCAGAAAAACAGATGGTAAGAGCGATCTCATTATAGGAACAAGAAATGGTCTTTCAATAAGATTTAATGAAGAAGATGTTCGAGAGACAGGTAGAACTGCAAAAGGGGTCAGAGGGATTAGACTTGTAGAAGGGGATGAAGTCGTTTCTGCTGAAGTGGCAGAAGAAAAAACCGCGATCCTCACAGTCACAGAAAGAGGTCTTGGCAAACGTTCAAAGATAGAAGATTACCCGCTTCAGAGACGAGGTGGTAAAGGGGTCATCTCTATTAAAATAACTGAAAAGGGTGGTAAGGCAGTTGGACTTATGCAGGTCAGAGATGAAGACGAAGTTGTGATGATAACAAGTTCAGGAAAAATCATAAGAACACTTGCCAAAGAGATACCACTTCATGGAAGGAATACGCAGGGTGTCAGGCTTATGGATGTTGGAGAAGAAGATAAGATAGTAAGTATCGCAAAGGTTGTTGAGAAGGACTAAGATACATGAAATTCCACGATATCTTTGTCCTTTAAAATATAGTTTTTTTCAACACGCTGACCATTAAATCTTGCAGAACCCCATATCCTTGCATATCTCAGGTTATAAACAAAATCTTTATGTATTGACTCTGCAAGGTCTAAGACCGTAGAACCTTCAGGAATTGTAAAAGGCATAGAAAAGTCCGGTTCTTTCCCAGGAGGTTTAGAATAAACCCTTATAATGCCTGTAATTCGGAATATCTGCCTTTTTAGTTCCTCAAGATTTTCCTTTTTAAGAGCAGATACTGAGATACAGGGATAAAGATGTCCATATCTCTCTTTGAGTCTATTAAAGGCTTCTTTTGATGAAGAAAGGTCATTTTTGTTTCCTACAAGGAGTGCTTTTTTAAATACCCCTGTTGAATTTTGAATTCTGTATTTTGTATTTTGAATTTCCATTAAATGTATGTTCCAGCGTCCAAGTTGTTCAATGATTAGTTCTGCCTGAATTTCTGGATCTTCGGTAAGGTCAAGGACTATAATAAATCCATCTGCTGTTCTCAGAATTCCTGATACCCATCCATCAGTTGATTCATTTCCCACAGGTGGTAAATCTATAATCTGAATCTGTATATCCTCAAAAGGCATCATTCCGGGCAAAGGAATTAGAGTTGAGATTGGATATTCTGCTATAACAGGGTTGGCATTAGTCAGACTTGCAAGGATGGATGACTTTCCTGAGTTCGCAAATCCTACTAAAGCTATCTGGGCAGCACCTTCTTTTTCAACTACATAAAGATAACTTTTGCCCCCCTTTTTTGAACGTCTTGCTGCCTCAGCCTCTTTCTTAAGCTGAGAT
The DNA here is from genome assembly GCA_049700155.1 of Thermodesulfovibrionales bacterium. Taxonomy (GTDB): domain Bacteria; phylum Nitrospirota; class Thermodesulfovibrionia; order Thermodesulfovibrionales; family SM23-35; genus JACAEY01. Next base: position 4,810 of record JBNAVX010000092.1, on the reverse strand, counting down.
AGCTTTCTCCTTAAATCTCCTCTTAATCTGTCTGTCCCTTTATGCTTAGGAATTTTTGCAATTAATTCTTCAAGGGCAAATATCTTTTCAGCAGGTGTTGATGCCTGTCTGTATCTTTTTTCTGCTTCAAAATACTCCGGGGGAAGGTTGGCTGGCATAATAAAATTTTACCATAACAAAAAATATGCACCAATAACCAGATTATAAACTTTAATAAATTTAAACTTTTTTATTAGCCCATATTATTCATAAAATTTTTGGCAGATGTAGTATTTGAGCGGATTTAAATTCTTTCGAAGAAAGAATTTACCTCGGAGGCTCGATCTTAATCGAGCCGAGAATGAGCGAAAATACTGCATCTGCCAATTACTCATAAATTTATGAATTAAGTAGGTTAGGAATTTGTAATTGTTTGATTATTGTAATTTGATAATTTGTTATTGAACTAAAGCACTTCCCATTGCCTCGGGAAAAAGAGCCTTTCATATGTCATAAGTGCAAATCTATCTGTCATGCCTGCGATGAAATCACATACTATGCGATGCTTATCTAATTTTTCTTCTTTAGGTATGAATGAAAATACTTCATCAACATTTTCTAAATAGTAATTATATAGGTCCTGCAAAACCTTCTTGGCTTTTTTGAATTCCTTAATTATTTTATCACTCTCATAAACCTTCTCAAAAAGGAAGTCTCTGAGAGAGTATATAGCTGATAATATTGTATCACTCATTCCAAGCTTGCAAAGATCAGTCTTTAGAGATTGATATATAATATCTTTCACCATTGTGTCAATCCTTTTAGAATGCCTTTCACCAAGAACTCTTATTATCTCCTTGGGTATATCTGACCTCTTAATTACACCTGCCCTTAATGCATCATCAAGGTCATGATTAACGTATGCGATGATATCAGAAACGCGGACTACTTGACCCTCAAGAGTATCTGCTAAATCTTCTCTTGAATCAGGGATAATAAGTCCTTTACCTTTTGAGTGTTTAACAATACCGTCCCTTACTTCTTGTGTAAGATTTAAGCCTTCTCCGTTTTTCTCAAGAAAATCAACAACCCTCAGACTCTGTTTATAATGGTCAAACCCCCCGGGGTGTATTTCTCTGAGAATAGCCTCACCAGCATGTCCAAATGGAGTATGTCCTAAATCATGACCTAAAGCAATAGCCTCAGTCAAATCTTCATTTAACCTCAATGCCCTTGCAATAGTCCTTGCTATCTGTGAGACTTCAAGCACATGTGTTAGACGTGTTCTATAGTGATCACCCATTGGAGCAAGGAAGACCTGTGTTTTATGTTTCAATCTCCGGAATGACTTTGAATGTATTATCCGATCTCTATCTCTCTGGAAACAAGTCCTGATTTCGCCTTCCTTCTCTGGTTTCAGTCTTCCCTTGCTTTTAGAGCTGAGACATGCTCTTGGATGGAGGGTTCTTCTCTCATTCTCCTCTATTTGTTCACGGATGGTCACAAGAAGATTATATATTAAAGCAATAGAATCTTCACATTGATTCCTTTGCTGTAGCTTTTATGACTTCTTTAATATTCCTATCAAGAAATTCAGGAAGATAAGGGATGTCAAGATTCAGAAATCCAGATGTTATAAGGGAAATCGCATCTTCTCGAGTAAGACCTCTTGACATCAGATATTCAACCTGTTCTTCTGCAATAGGACCAATAGATGCCTCGTGAGAAAGTTCTGCTTTTGATGCACCGTCAGAAATAAGTTGAGGGATTGCATAAATCTTTCCTTTATTCGAAAAAAGGATGCCTCTGCAATCAAGATGTGCTATACAATGTTCTTTGGTCTTTGCTACAAGGTCTCCTCTTGAAAAGATTGTACTCTCATCAGCAGCGATGGTCCTTGCAATGGATTCGCCCTTCGTATCTTCTCCCTCAAGGACTATCCTTGAACCAATGTCTATGGAAGAATCCTTAAGGCCATAAAGGATTGCATTGAACTTGGCAGAAGCCCTGTTCCCTCTAAGATAGGCAGCAGGAAACATCTGAATAGACCTTACAGGGCTCAAAAGGACATAAGTACTGAAGAGCATACCATCTTCTTCAACAATTGCCCCTGTTCTTGGCCTTACATGGAAATTGTCAGCCCAATTATGAATCATAGTGAAGAAGAGTTTTCCGCCTTTCTTAATATAGAATTCAGAGACACCAATATGGATTCCTTCAGCATCACTCTTTGACAATGTACAACCTGTTATGACCTGAAGTTCTGCCCCCTCTTCAACAATAATCAAATTGTGGACGTTCTGGCTCACATAATTCTCTGCGATAAGAAGACATGCCTGTACAGGATAATCGAGTTTCTGATTAGGAAAAACCCTTATGAAATATCCATGTGTCATATTGAGTTCAGCCTGTGCAGTGTATTTATCCTGATCAACAGGAACAGACTTCCAGTAGTAGTCTTCAATCCAGTCATATCTTTCCAATGCTTCAGTTGTGCTCATGATCTCGAGCTTACCCTCATATACCTTATTCAGTCTCTCATAGATGACAGAATGGTCAACCTGTAAGTATGAACCTGACCTTGTTTCTTCCTTTATATCAATCCCTGTAAGGATCGCAGCCTCTCGAGCCTGTTCGGATAAGCCTTCAAGGCTTTCTATTCTCCCTCTTTCAACATGTTGTTTGTAACGGGAGAGGTCAATATCAGGTCCGAGTAAAGCCTTTTTCCCTATTGCTCCTTCTGCCTTTTTCCTGAGCTCAGAAATATATGTCTTACTTAACGACATACTGAACACCTCCTGTAACCATGTCTCTTTATCTCAGCAAGGATATCCCTCGGGTTTCCTCCGCAGACAAGAACTCCGTCAAAAATAATATATCCCTTATCAGCATTCACATAATCGAGAATATAACCAGTATGAGTTATAATGATTGCGCCTATTTTCGGGTCTTTTACCTTATCTTTCCCGAGAAGAGAATTTATCGCATCGCCAACGAGTGCTATATTCTCAAGGTCAACACCTGATTCAGGCTCGTCTATAAGTACGAGGTCTGGCCTTTGTACCATAAGCTGAAAAAGTTCTGAACGTTTCATCTCTCCACCAGAGAAACCCTCATTTAACCCCCTATCTAAATGACCTGTGAGATGAAGTCTCTCTGCAATATCTATAATCTCTTCTTTCTTTTTTCCATTCTGTATTATCTCAGTGAATCTTCTCAGAGTCACACCTCTAACAGTAGGTGGTCTCTGAAAAGATATTCCCAGACCGAGCCTTGCCCTTTCATGAATATCCTTTTCAGTTATATCCTGACCCTTAAAATATATTCTGCCCTGTTCAACCTTATATTTCGGGAACCCCATGAGTGCCATAATTAGCGATGTTTTACCAGCGCCATTAGGTCCAAATAATATATTAACCTCTCCATAATTCATGGAGAAGTTAATACCCTTTAAAACCTGCTTTCCACCAAGAGATAACCAAATATTTTCTAACCTTAACATTTCACTCATGTTCTACTCCTTCATTGTTCATTGTTAATTACTAATTATATTATATCCTCTTTCTATACGCTCAGGAATAATTAACACGGATTATGGCTCAGTTATAAGTGCCTCCTCAATCACTTCTATTAAATGTAATACAGATTTATTCTCGATATTTTTACTCAACTGCAAAATGCAGCCAGGACATGAGGTGATTATAGTGTTTGCATTTGTCATCCTAAGTTCTTTTATTCGATTATCAAGTAATGCATCAGATAACTCCTTATAGGTTAAACTGAAAATCCCCCCAAATCCACAGCATCCTCCGTTTTTATTCTCTTTCAAATTAATGCCAATACTTCTTAAAATCTCCCTTGGTTCTCTTATGACATCTAACCCATATCTCAGATGGCAAGGGTCTTGATAGACAGCCTCAATATATTCAGAAGTAGAATCTAAGGGATGGAGAGAATCTATTTTGTCAATAAAAAAGCAGGAAATATCCATTATGTTTTCGATGCCTTCTCCAATCAGTTTCGGATATTCTACTTTAAGGGCAAGTGTGCAGGTTGGGCAGAGGCTTAGTATGGCTTCAACATTAAGGTTTTTGAAAATATTGATATTCCTCTTTGCAAGCATCTTTGCCTCGTTTTCAAGACCGAGACTTCGTAATGGAATCCCACAGCATACCTCGCCTGCAGGGAAGATTACGTCATAATAGAGTTGCTGCAAGACATTTGTCAGTGATTCAGCTAAATGTGGATATAGAAAATTAACAAGACAGCCTGTAAAAACGGCTATTCTGCCTCTCTTTTTTAGGGTTTTAAAAACATGGCTCTTAACCCTGAAAGGATTTTCAGGTAAAACAATGTGTAGAGGAAGGATTTTTTTCTTAAATCGCTGAGGTAATAAAAACTGACCAGCCTTTAAAAACCTAAAACTAAGATAAGGTCTTTGAATTGAGAATTTTATGAGCAATCTAATTAGTCTTCTGCTGACATCATACCTCTTTAAAAGATTTCTTCCATGGTATATAACCTCTTTTATATCAACCCCTAATGGACATATTCCTGAGCATGCGCTACACAGCAAACAGCTAAAGATACGGTCTACAAGGGTATTTGTCGGCTTAAGCTGACCTGTTGAGAGTGCCCAGAGAAGAACCAGTCTTCCTCTTGCCCCCATACCCTCTGTCATGTCTACATCATAAGTTGGACAATTTGCCTTACAACTACCACAGCGAACACATTTTGTGAGTTCCTTTATGTATCTTTTTTCTTCCATTAACACACTCTAACCCACTTAATTCATAAATTTATGAGTGAAGCTCCCCGACTAAAGTCTGGG